>JAUYQP010000040.1 GCA_030697205.1 Mycobacteriales bacterium | reverse complement strand
TCGAGGAGTTCCTCGAGGCCACCAATGACGACCCGACGCCCTACGTCTGGACTGCCACCGCAGAGTCCATTCTCGCCAAGATCGCGCGCGCCCGCGACACCCTCCAACAAGTAGTCAGCTAATCAAGAGACGGACCACTAGTGCAGTGGTCAGGAGGCCCGTCACGGGAGCAGGCTTCCCGTCGCTAGCCTGAGGCACGCCACCTGACGAGGGAGTCACCCGTGCAGCGCCAGACCCGGTCCCGCCGCTCCTGCCTGGCTGTGCCAGGCAGCAACCCCAAGATGATCGACAAGGCCCGCGGTCTCGGGTCCGACCAGGTCTTCCTCGACCTCGAGGACGCCTGCGCCCCGCTCGCCAAGCCGGGGGCCCGCAAGATCATCGTCGACGCCCTCAACGAGGGTGGCTGGGGCGAGAAGGTCCGCGTCGTGCGGGTCAACGACTGGACGACGGAGTGGACCTACCGCGACGTCACCGAGGTCGTCGAGGGCGCCGGCGTCAACCTCGACTGCATCATGCTGCCGAAGGTGCAGACGCCCCAGCAGGTCGTCGCACTGGACCTGCTGCTCACCCAGATCGAGAAGACGATGGGCTACGAGGTCGGCAAGATCGGCATCGAGGCGCAGATCGAGAACGCGCTCGGTCTCATCAACGTCAACGAGATCGCGACCGCGAGCCCGCGCGTCGAGACGATCATCTTCGGCCCGGCCGACTTCATGGCGTCGATCAACATGAAGAGCCTCGTCGTCGGCGAGCAGCCGCCCGGCTACGACGTCGGCGACGCCTACCACTACATCCTCATGCAGATCCTCATGGCGGCCCGCGCCCACGACAAGCTCGCCATCGACGGGCCCTACCTGCAGATCCGCGACGTCGACGGCTTCCGTCGCGTCGGTGGCCGCAGCGCCGCGCTCGGCTTCGACGGCAAGTGGGTCCTGCACCCCGGCCAGGTCGACGCGGCCAACGAGGTCTACTCGCCCAAGCAGGAGGACTTCGACCACGCCGAGCTCATCCTCGACGCCTACGACTACTACACGTCCGAGGCCGGCGGGAAGCGCGGCGCCGTCATGCTCGGCGACGAGATGATCGACGAGGCGAGCCGCAAGATGGCGCTCGTCATCTCCAGCAAGGGTCGCGCCGCGGGCATGACCCGCACGACGACCTTCGAGCCGCCGAGCGAGTGAGCCCGCGGGCTACCAGGTGACGGCGCGCTTGACCACGAGTGCGATCCGCCGCAGGTAGTTGCTCATGCACGACGGTTCGGCTGTCCGGACCGTCGGGCTTGAGCCGATCGGCCCAGGACGGCCCGATCTGCACCCGTTCGGCCCAGTAGAACCGGACGAACGGCGCAGGACCTACGTGCCGACCGCCACGCACGACGGCGTGCCGACGACGTAGCTGGTGCCGAAGGCGTCGTCGAGCAGCACGTTGACGCCTCCGACGGGGACGCGCGTGCCGGCAACAGTCTGCGAGGGCACGAGGCCCTGGCCGCCCTGGCGGAAGAGCCGGGCGGACAGCGCGGTGAGCTTGCTGCCCTTGGCGAGCTTGGCCTTGGCGCCGTCGACGAAGCCCTTCAGGGGTGCGGAGATGCGCACCTCCTTCTTGGCGGTGTCGATCACGCCCGTCGCGCTGCCCAGCGTGTAGCTCGTGTTGATGCCCGACGTCGGGTCGACCCCGCTGTAGCCGTAGGAGTAGATGACGCCGGTCGGGTAGTTGCGGGCCTGCAGGAACAGCACGTCGGGGCTGCCCGGGGCGGTGAACTCCGCGAAGTAGGCGCGTCCGTTGAGCCACTCTGGGTCGTTGAGCGCGAGCGAGGCCGTGCGCACCACGCCGGTGATCGTCACGCCGTCGCTCGCGACGTCGGCCGACACGATGTCGTCCCCTGTCCCGCCCGGGACGCCGCTGAGGTTGGCGTCGCCGGCCTCGTCGACGACGAGGTTGCAGACCGGCTTGACCGGCTTGGGCTTCGGCTTCGGAGCAGCGGTCGCGACCCCCGCGCCCGCTGTCAGGACGAGGGCGGTTGCGGCGACGGCAGCGCGGGCCCTCACTTGCCCACCGCCACGCACGACGGGTGGCCGAGCGCGTAGGACGTCGTGCCGACCGCGTCGTCGAAGGGCAGCAGCACGCCGCCAAGCGGAACGCGCGGCGCGCCAGGGGCCGGGCTCTGGCTCGGGACCAAGCCTTGACCGGCGATCCGGAACACCTCGGCCGTCAGGCCGCTGAGCTTGTTGCCCTTCGCGAGGTTGGCCTTGGCGCCGGTCGCGAGGTCCTTGATCGGCACCGAGATCCGGACCTCGCCCTTGGCGGTGTCCACCACGCCGGTGGCGCTGCCGAGGGTGTAGGAGGTGTTGACGCCCGTGTTGGGGTCGACGCCGTCGTAGCCGTAGACGAAGGTGTTGCCGGTCGGGTAGGTACGGGCCGACAGGAAGAGCACGTCCGGGCTCCCCGGAGCCGTGAAGTTGACGAAGTAGCCGCGGCCGAACGGCGCCTGCGGGTCGTTGGCCGCCAGCGCCGCCACGCGGATCACACCCGTGATGAGCGTGCTGTCGCTCGCGACGTCGGCGCTCACGATGTCGTCACCGGCGGCCCCAGGAACCATGTTGTAGGTCGCGTCGGCCTTGTCGTCGACGACGAGGTTGCAGACCGGCTTGAGAGGGACCGGCTTCGGCTTGGGCTTCGGGGCGGCGGTCGCGACGCCCGCGCCCACGGGCACGAGCAGCGAGACGGCGAGCAGTGCGGCACGAGCCTTCACGGGGACCTCCGGCGAGCGGTGACGATCTGGGTGCGTAGGAGTTCGCCACCGCGACGCCCACTCCTGCCCGACGGCGTGGGGAGGATCACGCGACTCGGCTGGCTACCGGGTAGTAGCCGGTGGGACACTTCCGCAACGCGCGCTGACGCGTCGTACCCCGTGGTTCGCGGGGGATCCGGAGCACCAGGAGTTGAGATGGCCCGCCTCGCCGCCACCGAGGGCCTCACCGAGGTCCAGCAGGAGATCCTGTCCACCGTCCGCAGCTTCGTGGACAAGGAGATCCTCCCCTACGCCCAGGACCTCGAGCACAAGGACGAGTTCCCCGAGGCGATCGTCGAGGGCATGAAGGAGATGGGGCTGTTCGGCCTCATGATCCCGGAGGAGTACGGCGGCCTCGGTGAGTCGCTGCTCACCTACGCGCTGACGGTCGAGGAGATCGCGCGCGGCTGGATGAGCGTCTCCGGCGTCATCAACACCCACTTCATCGTGGCCTACATGCTCAAGCAGCACGGCACCCAGGAGCAGAAGGACCGCCTGCTGCCGAAGATGGCGACCGGTGAGATCCGCGGCGCCTTCTCGATGAGCGAGCCGCACTGCGGCTCCGACGTCGCGGCCATCAAGAGCAAGGGTGTCCGCGACGGGGACTCCTACGTCCTCGACGGCCAGAAGATGTGGCTGACCAACGGCGGCCGCTCGCAGCTCGTCGCGACCCTGGTCCGCACCGACGAGGGTGCCGACTCGGTCTACAAGAACATGACGACGTTCCTCATCGAGAAGGAGCCCGGCTTCGGCGAGACGGCCCAGGGCGTCACCATCCCCGGCAAGATCGACAAGATGGGCTACAAAGGCGTCGAGACCACCGAGATGATCCTCGAGGGCGCCCGGGTGCCGGCCAGCTCGATCCTCGGAGGCGAGGAGGGCAAGGGTAAGGGCTTCTACCAGATGATGGACGGCGTCGAGGTCGGCAGGGTCAACGTCGCTGCCCGCGCCTGCGGCATCTCGATCCGCGCCTTCGAACTCGCGATCGCCTACGCCCAGCAGCGCTCCACCTTCGGCAAGCCGATCGCGCAGCACCAGGCGATCCAGTTCAAGCTCGCCGAGATGGCCACCAAGGTGGAGGCCGCGCACGCCCTCATGGTCAACGCCGCCCGCCTCAAGGACGCCGGCAAGCGCAACGACGTCGAGGCCGGCATGGCCAAGCTGCTCGCCAGCGAGTACTGCGCCGAGGTCACCCAGGACTCCTTCCGCATCCACGGCGGCTACGGCTACGCCAAGGAGTACGAGATCGAGCGCCTCATGCGCGAGGCACCGTTCCTGCTCATCGGCGAGGGCACCAGCGAGATCCAGAAGACCATCATCAGCCGCGGCCTGCTCAAGGACTACCAGCTCAAGGGCTGACCCGCGTACGACGAAGGGCCCGCTCGGGTGAGCGGGCCCTTCGTCGTACTCCAGGTGCGGTGGTCAGCAGAGCGGGTCGAGGCCGCAGCTCGGGCGGGTCTTGCGGGTGGTCATGGGCTTCTTGGTCATCTTGGCGCCCTTGCTGGCCTTGATGAAGACGGGGTTGCCGACCGGCTTGACGCTGCCGCCCTCGACCGCTGTGCGGAGCGTGGTGTCGGCGCTCGCCACGAACAGGGTGCCGTCCTTGTCGTAGTTGACGGTGATGAAGTCACCGAGGCGGCGGTCGCCCTCGGGGAAGTCGGGGCTCGCGTTGCAGGTCGTGCCGTTGAGGCAGATCGGGCCCTGGTGGACCGGCTTCTTCGAGGCGTTGGCGACCGACCAGCGCGGCGGGATCACCTTGGTCGAGCCGTTGCTGCACTTGACCTTCGTGCCGTGCGCGTTGAGGGTCTGCGCGACGTAGACGTAGAAGGACTGCGGCTCCTTCTCGAGCGACTGCAGCCAGGCGATGGCGACCCGGCCGTCGTCACCGGCGACGACCCAGGGCCACAGGGCGTCGCCCTTCGGGGTCGGCACGGTCACGGCCTCGGGGGACCACTCGTTGGTCTTGCGGTCGAACCAGTTGAAGGTGACCTCGCCGTCGGCGACCGCGTCGCTGCCGCCCTTGTAGCCGCCGGCCGCGGCCCGGTAGGCGAAGCCCGCCTTGTCGACCGCGACGGCACCGAAGAAGTCGACGGTCGGGCCGAGCTCCGCGCCGGCGAAGGCCTCCCAGGTCTTGCCCTGGTCCTTGGAGATCGAGACGCCGTCGGGGTTGTTCGGACCGATGAGGCCGGTCTTGGGGTTGCGCGGGTCGATGTACATCTTGGCGTCGGGCCCAGCCTGGTTGCTGCGCGACTGCAGCGTCCAGGTGAGCCCGCCGTCGGTGCTGCGGAAGATCTGCTGCAGCGTGTTGACGTAGAGGTAGACCTCCTCGGCGGCACCAGCCGTCACCCACGGGCGGTCGCCGCTGGTGACCTCGGGGTTGCCGCGCGTGTAGGTCTGGCCGTCGTCTCCGGAGGAGAAGACCGCGACGTTGGCGAGGTTGATCTCTGTGTTGTAGATCCGGCCGCCTGCGTCGATCGCGTAGTCCGGGTCGGAGAAGCCGCTGGAGGCGAGGGTGTGCGGGCCCTGACCGGTGCCGTTGAGGCCGATGTAGGCCCAGGTCTTCCCGCCGTCGGTGGAGCGCCAGTTGAGCGTCTGGTTGGTGTAGCCGTTGACGAAGTCGCCGGCGCCGGGCAGTGCGGCCGGGTCCTTGTAGATGTGGGTCGTGCCTGCGTGCGCCGACATGCTCAGGGAGCCGTCCTGCGCGACGACGCTCACCGGCTCCCCTCCTGCGCGGTTGCGGTCGACGTAGACGCGCTCGGCGAAGGCGAGCGGCGGGGTCTTCACCTCGCTGCCACAGGCCTTCGGTGCGGCGAGCGCGATGCCCGCGACGGGCACGCCCGCGGCGAGGACGGCGCACGAGAGAAGGAGCGAACTGCGGCGGTTCGGCATGAGGTGAGGTTCGCCACGGACGGTCCGATCCCTGCTCGGTAGGGTCGGAGGGTGGATCCCGACAGCGTGCTGGTCGTCGTCGAGGCCCACCTCGTGAGCGTCCTCGGGCAAGACAGCGGTCGCGCCGGCGTGAGCTTCCTCGGCAGCGAGCGGATCGACGTGCTGCGCTTCGGGCCGGACCCGGACGGGGTCGTCCGCTACGCGACGCTCGGCATGTCGCGAGCCCCGATGACGGGCGCTGACGAGCTCGTCGTGACTGGTGAGGGCCCGCGCGCGGAGCTGCTGCTGTCGGTCCGCGGCCTGCACGACACTGCCCTGCGGCGGCTCGCGACGCTGGCAGCGTCGCCGTCCGTCGAGGGTCTTGTGCTCGCCCCCGGCGCCGGGCTCGACCTCGGCGAGCCGCTCTGGGACGGCGCGCGCTTCACCGCCGTCCTCGTCGGCGAGCCCGGCGGGCTGGTGCCCGACCTCGAGCTCGGGGGCGGCGTCGAGAGCGCCGCCGAGCCGGTGCGCTTCCTGCCGCTGCTGCCCATGACGCCCAACGAGGCCGCCTGGAAGCGGGTCCACGGCGCGCAGGCCCTGGAGGAGCGGTGGCTGGCCCAGGGAGTGGACCTGCGCGACCCGCGCCGCCGCGAGGTCGACCTGTCCTGACCCGTCGTGGTGTCGGCTACCCGACACCTCGCGCGCCCTCCCCGGTGGTGGTGTGGCGGCGTTCCGCGCACCGCGCGCGGACGGGAGGGACCGAGATGCGCAAGGCAGCGGTAGGGCTGGTGGCGGTCGCGATGACCGCCTCGGGAGTGCTCGCCTGGCAGGGTCTGGCATCGGCCGCCGGTGAGGACGAGGTGCACGGGTGCGCCGGAGTCGCCAACGGGCAGCTGCGGGTCGTCGCCGAGGGTGAGGCGTGCAAGAACGGCGAGAGCGCGCTGTCCTGGTCGAGGACGGGACCGACGGGACCGACGGGACCGCAGGGACCGCAGGGCGAGAAGGGCGAGAAGGGCGACCCGGGCACGAGCGCACCGGCAGCGCCCGCGGCGATCGGGACGCTGTCGTTCGCGACGACCAACCCGACGGCAACCGTCGGCCCGCTCCCGGTGTCCGCCTACGCGCTCGGGGTCTCGACTGCGAGCAGCTGGACGCGTGGCGGTGGCGCGAGCGTCGGCAAGCCGAGCTTCCAGGACCTGTCCGTGAGCCGGAGCGTCGACGACGGCTCGACCGCGCTGCTGCGCACGGTCGCCACCGGGCGCGTCCTGCCCACCGCCACGCTCACCCTGTGCGACCCGACAGCGTGCGCCGCGACGACGACGGCCACCTACGAGCTCACCGACGTGCTCGTCACCAGCGTGCAGCAGGGGGCCTCGCCACTGCAGGAGTCGATCACCCTCGCCTACAAGACGCTCACGTTGACGCGTGGGACGCAGTCCTTCTCCTTCGACGTGACCGCCGAGGAGACCGGCTGAGACGCCGGACGCACCCGTCCGGCTAGCGTCGGGCGGGTGCGGACGCTCGTCGAACGGCTGCGGGAGCAGGGGCGCCAGTGCGCCCTCGCCGGGTCGCCGCTGACGGCGGCGCTGCTCGCCGGCGCCGCCGACGACTACGCAGCCGGGGGAGTGGTTCGTGACCTGCTCGCGGACGAGGAGGGCACGCCGTCGGGGTCGGTCCCATCGCTGCGCCTCGCCGGTGCCCTGCACCGCCTGGTCCTCGGGCGCCGTGCTCAGGAGCTCGCGCTGCACTACCCGAGCGTCGGCGGGACCGCGCCGGTCGGTGACGTCTGGCCGGCCGCGGAGCGTGCCTGCCGCGAGCGCCTCGACGCGCTGCGTTCCCTGGTCCTGCAGCCGGTCCAGACCAACGAGGTCGGTCGGGCCGCGGTCCTGTGGGGCGTCCTCGGGATGCTGGGCGGCGGGCCGGTGCGGCTGCTCGAGGTCGGCTCGTCGGCCGGGCTCAACCTGCGCTGCGACGCCTTCGCCTACGCCCTCGCCGACGGTCGGGTCCTCGGTGACCCGGCCAGCCCCGTCCGCCTCGTCGATCCGTGGACCGGTGCTCTTCCGTCGTACGACGCCCCTGTCCTCGTCTCGCGTCGCGGCTGCGACCCGGCCCCCGTCGATCCCGCGACGACCGACGGCCGGCTGACCCTGACGTCCTACGTCTGGGCCGACCAGACCGCCCGGCTCGAGCGGCTGCGTGGCGCGCTGCAGGTCGCCGAGCGGGTCCCGGTGGTGGTCGAGCGGGCCGGCGCGCTCGACTTCCTCACCCGCGAGCTCGCCGACCTCCCGACCGGGGTGACGACGGTCGTGTGGCACAGCGTCGTCATGCAGTACGTCGACCCCGGCGAGCGGGCCGCCGTCGACGCCCTGCTCGACACCGTGGGGCGCGCAATCGGACCGGACGCGCCGCTGGTGCGGGTCGCCCTCGAGCCCGAGCGGGTCGGGCACCGCGACGTCGACTTCACCGTGACGGCGCAGCGCTGGCCGGGTGGGCAGCGGGTGCGCCTCGCCGAGGCTCTCGGTCACGGGCCGCCGGTCACCTGGAACGGTGCGAGACTGGGCGCGTGAGCACCCTGGTCTACGACGGCGACTGCGCCTTCTGCACATCGTCGGTGCGGGTCGCCGAGCGGCTGCGGCTGCGGGCCGGCCGGGTCGTCGCGTGGCAGCACGCCGACCTGCCGGCGCTCGGGCTGACGGCGCAGCAGTGCCAGGAGTCGCTGCAGTGGGTGGCCGACGACGGCCGCGTGTCGAGCGGTCACGCCGCGGTCGCGCGGCTGCTGCTCGCGAGCGCCCTGCCCTGGCGACCCCTCGGTGCGGTGCTGCTCGTCCCGCCGGCCTCGTGGGTGGCCGCGCGGGTCTACCGCTGGGTCGCCGACCACCGCGGGTCGCTGCCCGGCGGCACCCCTGCGTGCGCCCTGCCTCAGGAGGACCGCCCCCAGGCCGGGTGACGGCGGTCACGCTGCGAGGATGGTCGCGACAGGTTCCGTCGTACGAAGGAGTCGCAGTGCAGTTCGGCCGCAGCTACGAGGAGTTCGAGGTCGGTGCGGTCTACAAGCACTGGCCAGGCAAGACCGTCACGGAGTACGACGACCACCTGTTCTGCCTGCTCACGATGAACCACCACCCGCTGCACCTGGACGCCAACTACGCGACCACGACGCCGCAGGGCAAGAACGTCGTCGTCGGCAACTACGTCTACTCCCTGCTGCTCGGCATGTCGGTCGCCGACGTGTCCGGCAAGGCGATCGCCAACCTCGAGGTCGAGTCGCTCAAGCACGTCTTCCCGACCTTCCACGGCGACACGATCTACGGCCAGACCGAGGTCCTCGACAAGACCGAGTCGAAGTCCAAGGACGACCGCGGCGTCGTCTACGTCGAGACCAAGGGCTACAACCAGGACGGCGTGCTGGTCTGCATCTTCCGCCGCAAGGTGATGGTGCCGAAGAACAGCTACCTCGAGGCCCGCGGCGGCGAGCAGCCCGGACGGCCGGTCCTCCAGGAGGGCTGAGCGGGGTTCGCGGAGGTCTGCCGCGGGCACCACTGCGGCATGGCCACCCTCGTGATCCTCTTCGTCGTCGTTGCTGTCGGGTTCGCGCTGTTCGCGATGTCGGGCGGCATGGACCGGGTGCGCCGGGCCCCGGCCCGCACCGTCGTCCGCGAGGTCCCGGCGGCTCCGGTCGTTCGCGAGCGGGTCGTCGAGCGTCCCGTCGCGACCGAGCGTGTCACCGAGCGGATCGTGGAGTAGCACCTTCGTGCTCTTGACCGCGGGCCGCTCGCAGCGGACCGTGCGGGTGTGAGCGCCGCGCCGACCTGCCCCCGCTGTGCCGGCCCGCTTCGCGCGCCCGGACTGATGTCGAGTGACTGGGAGTGCGAGCGGCACGGCCCCGTCTCGCCCTTGCACGTCGCGCCCCGGGTGGGGGCCGACGTCATCGCTGCGTCCGCGGCTCGCTCCGCGGTCCCGCTGTGGTCGCCGCTGCCGCTGCTCGCCGGGTGGGCCCTGACAGGGCTCGCCACGGCCGGCGACGAGCGACGTGACTCCTGCGCGACCGTCCTCGCCTTCTCCGGCCCGTCACCGCTCGGGGGCCCGGCCGACCTGCTGCTCGTCGCCGAGGAGCCGGGCACCGGGGTCGGGTCGAGGTACGCCGGCCGCGACTCCGTCGACCCCGGCGTCCTGCTCGACGGCCCCCCCGACGCGAAGGTCGAGGCCGCAGGGCACCCGACCGCCCTGTGGCGCATCGAGTCTGCGGACGACCGGGTGGCCTTCGTCGGCGAGGCGATGGGCATCTGGCTGTGGGCCGTCCTCTGGCCGCCCGCTGCCGAGCTCGTCATGGTCGAGCACCTCGTCCTGCACGACCTGCGGCACGGCTCGCACGCCGGAATCGACCTGCCGGTCGGCGCCCCCTGCCCCCGCCTCGTCTGATCGTCGGCGGGGTCCCGCCGAAGAACATGACGCGCCGATAGGGTCCCGGCTCATGGCCAGCCGGACTCAGCGAGGACGCTCCCGGCGACCCGGAGCAGCTGGCTTCGAGGCCTTGCTCGCGATGGTGCTCGGCACCGTCCTCGCCCTGACGGTCCGCCGTCCCCACGACTGGTCCACGACCATCGCCCACGATGACGGTGACCCGCTGCTGAACTCCTGGATCCTCGGCTGGCCGGCCCACGCGATCCGGTCCTCCGGGCGGCTCTGGGACGCCAACACCTTCGCTCCGCTGGCCAACTCCTTCGCGTTCACCGACTCGCTGCTCGGCTACCTGCCCTTCGGCCTGGTGGGGTCCGGGCCGTCGGCCGCCCTGGCTCGCTACAACGTCGTGCTCATCTTCACTCTCGCGCTGGCCTTCGCAGGCACGTGGGTACTCGTCCGCCAGCTCGGTCTGGGTCGCGCAGCCGCGCTCGTTGCGGCCACGGCCTTTGCGTTCAGCCCGTGGCGCGCGTCGCAGCTGGGTCACCTCCAGGTGCTGTCCACCGGGGGGATCCCCCTGGCGCTGGCGATGCTCGCGCGCGGACACGGGATCGGCCTGCGGTGCGGCTCGCGTCGCGCACGGCCGTTGTGGGCCTACGCGGGCTGGGTTACTGCGGCGTGGCAGATCAGCCTCGGCTTCGGCATCGGTCTCCAACTGGGCTACGTGCTTGCCGTGTGCGCTGGCTGTGCCGCGCTCCGTGTCGTCGCAAGGCGGCTACGTGGCGACGAGGGTCCCGACCCTGCTCTCGTCATCGCCAACGGCGCCGGCCTCGTGCTGTTCCTCGGGGTCGCCGCCGTCCTCGCGCAGCCCTACTTCGACGTCGTCGAGGAGCACCCGCAGAGCCGCCGGACGGTCGAGCAGGTCGAGGCCTTCTCGCCGGACCCCGCGTCGCTGGTCACGGCGTCGCCCGACTCGTGGCTATGGGGCCCGGTCACCGGTCCGCTGCGCGAGGGCGTGGAGGCCGTCAACGAGAAGGAGCTGTGGCCCGGGCTGCTGGCTGTCGGCCTGGCGGCGCTCGGACTGGCGAGGGGCCCGTGGTCACGCCAGCGACGCATCGTGCTACTGGGTGCCACCGCGACTCTTGCGGCCCTCTCGCTCGGGACCAACGGTCCCTTCGGCGGCAGTGGATACCTCCTGCTCTACGAGTACGCGCCTGGCTATCAAGGAGTGCGCACGCCCGGACGGCTGGTGACCACCGCGTGGCTGGCCCTCGCCCTGCTCGCTGCGCACGGGGTGACGGTCCTGCTGCGCCTGCGGCCGGTCGTGCGTCACCTCGACCGCTCGACGGTCGCCGCGGCTCTGACCGCGCTGGTGCTCGTGGAGGGCCTGGACACCGCGGTGCAGGTCCCCGTCGAGCGGCCTCCCAGCGTCGCGCTCGCCGACGTCCCCGGGCCTGTGCTGGTCCTGCCCAGCGATCAACTCGCTGACATCCTGGTGATGCACTGGAGCGCCGACCGCTTTCCCAGGGTCGTCAACGGCTACAGCGGTTTCCAGCCCCTGCTGCAGGCCGAGCTCCGCCGCGCCGCTGCGCGGCTGCCCTCTGCGGACTCGCTGAGCCTCCTGCGGAGCTCAGGAGTCCGCAGCCTGCTGCTGCTCCACGACCGACTGGCGGGCACTCGCTACGAGCGCCTCGACCTCGTGGCCCTCGCGCAGGTTCCCGGTGTGCGCGTGGAGCGGCGGGGCGAGGTCACGATCGTCGACCTGGCGTCGCGCTGATGGCCCCGACGTCCGACCCGGGTGAGCCGCGCTGTCGAGCGGGTAGGTGCATCGCATGCGCCCGCTCCTGCTCGCAGTGCTCCTCCTGATGCCCGCCTGCGGCGGTGACGGCGAGCCGACCGGCAGCGCGCCCAGCCCGACCGTGGCGAGCGGTGCGGTGCTGTCGACCGACGGTGCGCTGCTGCGGGCGCCGGTCTCCGCGGACCCGGGGCCGGAGACGGAGGACCCGGCTTGCGAGGAGTTCGCCCAGGATGCGACCTGCACGACGGTCGGCAGCAGCCGCTGGGTCGTCACCCGCGACGACACCGGCTGGACCCTCACGGAGTACGACGTCACCGACGAGCTTGAGCGCTGGGTCACGGGACTCGTGGCGACGGGCAACGGCAAGGAGCCGACCGTCATCGCGGTCGACCTCACCAACGGGACGGAGCCGGAGGCACTGGTGCAGTACGCCGCGTCCTACGACCTCGTGTCGACCGGCGACATCGGGATCCCGCAGGTGGTCGCACACGGCGACGGGGTCGCGACGGTCGACGGCGACGAGGTCCGCGTCGCTGGTGGGCGACTGGAGAGCCGGGGCGAGACCTGGGTGATCGCGCCGTAGGGTCCGGCGGATGAGGATCGACCTGCACGCCCACTCGACCGCGAGCGACGGCACGACGCTGCCGGCCGACCTGGTCCGCCACGCCGTCGAGGTCGGGCTCGACGTCGTGGCCCTCACCGACCACGACACGACCTCCGGCTGGGCCGAGGCCGCTGACGCCCTGCCGTACGGGCTCGCGCTGGTGCGCGGCGCCGAGCTGTCCTGCATCTACGGCGGCGTCAGCCTGCATCTGCTCGCCTACCTCTTCGACCCCGACGAGCCCGTCCTCGCCGGACGGCTCGCGGAGCTGCGTGACTCACGGGTCGGGCGCGCGGAGCGGATGGTCGCGCAGCTGGTCGCCGCCGGCGTACCCGTGTCCTGGGACCAGGTGCAAGCGCTCGCGGCCGGCACCGTCGGTCGGCCCCATGTGGGCCAGGCGCTGGTCGAGGCCGGCGTCGTCGCGGACCTCGACGAGGCCTTCGGGCTCGATTGGATCGGGACCCGCGGGCGCTACTGGGCGGGCAAGCTCGAGCTCGACGTCCTCGAGGCCATCGACCTCGTCGCGACCGCCGGTGGCGTGACGGTCTTCGCCCACCCGGCGGCGTCGAAGCGCGGCCGCACCGTCCCCGACACAACGATCGCCGCGATGGCCGAGACCGGCCTCACCGGCCTCGAGGTCGACCACGTCGACCACGACGACGCCGAGCGCGCCCACCTGCGCGGCCTCGCCGCCGACCTCGGCCTCGTCACCACCGGGTCCAGCGACTTCCACGGCAGCAACAAGACCGTCGCGCTCGGCGCCCACCTCACCAGCCCCGAGCAGTACGCCGAGATCGCTGCGCTGGCGACCGGTTCGGGCGTCGTCTCCGGCTGAGCGGGGTGACGGGCGCCGGTCCGCCGCCTACGGTGCAGGGACGCCCACCACTCTCGGAGGCACCGTGGTCCACCTGTCGTCCCGTCTCGCTCTCGTGGGGGCCGCGGCACTGACCCTCGGGCTGCTGCCGGCCGTGCCGGTCGCCGCCGCCACCGAGCCGGTGTGCGCCGTCCCGGCCGGTGGGCTCGAGGTCCGGCAGAAGAAGGGCGGCCACGGCTCCGAGCCTGCGCTGACCGCGGACACCACGGACCTGCTCTCGAGCGGCTCAGCCTTCACGCCCAGCAGCAAGGTCGTGGTGCCGACCTGGGTGCACGTCGTCCAGAAGGGACCGGGGGTCGCCGACGGTGCGCTGACCGACACCCAGGTGCGCGCCCAGATGGCGGTCCTCAACGCGAGCTTCGCCGGCACGACCGGTCGCGGCGCGGCGAAGACGCCGTTCGTCTTCGACCTCGTCGGGACCACCCGCACGATCAACGCGGCGTGGTACTCCTTCGAGCCCTCGACGAAGGCCGAACGCGACGCCAAGGCCGCGCTGCGCAAGGGCGGTCGCGACACCCTCAACATCTACCTGACCGGGCTCGGCGCCAACCTGCTCGGCTACGCCTACTTCCCGAGCAACGGCAAGGGCACCGACACCCGCGACGGGGTCGTCGTCCTCAACGACTCGATCCCGGGTGGCTCCGCCGCGCCCTACGACGAGGGCGACACGCTCCCGCACGAGGTCGGTCACTGGCTCGGCCTCAACCACACCTTCAGCGGCGGTTGCTCGACGACCGGCGACCGCGTCGACGACACACCCGCGGAGGCGGCGCCGGCGTTCGACTGCCCAACCGGTCGCGACACCTGCGGCAAGGACAACGGCCTCGACCCGGTCGAGAACTTCATGGACTACAGCGACGACGACTGCATGTACGCCTTCACGCCCGGGCAGTCCCTGCGCATGGACGCGGTCTGGCAGCAGTACCGCGCGGGGCGCTGACCCGCGCGTGAGACGACCGCTCGTCGCGCTCCTGCTCGTCCCTCTCCTGCTCGGGCTCGGCGCGGTCCCCGCGTCGGCGGGCTCGGTGGACCAGGTCGTCTCCGGGCTCGAGCGCGACGCGGTCTACGTCGACCCGGCCGCTGATCTCGAGGTCGACGAGGGCGACCTGCGCGACGCGGTCGGGCGAGCCGCCGTGCCGTTCTACGTCGCGGTGCTGCCCGAGCAGGCCACCACCAGCTCGGGCGGCGTCGCGGCGCTCGTCGTCGAGATCGGCACCGCGCTGGCGGACTCGAGCGCGGTCGTGCTCGTCGTCACCGACCAGCCGTTCTTCCGCGCCGACAACGGCCGTGACGCGGGCGAGCGGGGCATCGACGCGGGGGCGGCGCTGGAGGCCGCGCTGGCGCAGACCTCGGGGACGCTCAGCTCCACGGCGCTGACGGCGCTCGTCGAGGACGTCGTCGACCGGGTCAACGCCCAGGCCCGCTCCGGCGGGTCGAGCGGGTCCGGCGGGTCGTCCGGGTCGTCGGGGGGTGGCGGGAGGGTGCTGCTCGTCCTCGTCGCGATCGCCGTGCTCGGCGGCGGGCTCTGGCTCGTCACGTCGCGGCGCCGTCGGGCGCAGGCGCAGGAGGACTCGCGCGCCGACGTCGAGTCGCTCTACGGCCGGCTCGGCAGCGACGTCTCGCTGCTGTCGGCGGGTGACGACGACGTCGCGCGCCAGGCGCTCGCCGACGCCGCGGAGCGCTACAACGCCACCGGGGCGCTGATGTCGACGGCGGACTCGCCGGCGGAGTGGATGGCTGCGCGTCGTACCGCGATCGAGGGGATCACCGCGGCCCGCGTCGCCCGGCAGCGCCTGGGTCTCGACCTCGGGCCGGACGTCCCGCCGCTCCCGACCGGGAGGGTGCCGCAGCTGGCCGAGCCGACGAGCGTGCAGGTCGGCGACCAGTCCTACGACGGGTCGCCGGGCTACGAGCCGGGCCGGCCGCACTGGTTCGAGGGCGGCTACCACGGCGAGCAGGTCGTGCCGGCCGGGTGGTACGCGACGCCCTTCTGGCAGTCGATCCTCATCGGCAGCGTCCTGGGTGGTGTGTCCGGCCGGCGCCGGGACCGTGCCGACGACTGGTCCGGCGGGGGCTCAGGTGGCGGCTTCGGGGGCGGCTTCGGGGGCGGCATCTCCGGCCCCCGGTGGGGTGGCGGGGGTCGGCGCAGCACCCGGTCGGGCGGCGGCCGGTCCTCGGGCTTCGGCGGGTTCGGGGGCGGCGGTGGCTGGGGCGGTGGCGGCAGGCGCGGCGGTGGCGGTGGGGGTGGCGGCGGCAGCTGGTAGCCGTCGTCCACAGCCTGGCCCGCCGCTGTCGGTGCGGGCCGCGACACTGGAGCGGTGACGGTGGACGGACAGCTCGGCCTCGACGGCATGCCCGCGCGGCTGTTCAGCTGCACGCCGTCGCGGCTCGGGACCTGGCTCGACTGCCCGCGTCGCTACCGCATGACCTACCTCGACCGGCCGTCGCCACCCAAGGGCGGGCCGTGGGCCCACAGCGCGGTCGGCGCAGCCGTGCACCTGGCGCTCGCCCGCTGGTGGTCGCTTCCCCGGCGTACTCCTGAGACCGCCCGGGCGCTGGTCGACCAGGCCTGGCCGGGCTCGCCGCACGTCGCGGGCTTCCGCGACGACGTGCAGTCCGAGCGCTGGCGGGCGCGGGCCGGCGACATGGTCCAGGCCTACGCCGCGACGCTCGACCCCGACGACGAGCCGGTCGGCGTGGAGCGCACCGTCGCGACCCGGACCGCGACGCTGGCCGTGAGCGGACGGGTCGACCGCATCGACCGCCGGACGACGGCCGCGGGCGAGGAGGTCGTCGTCGTCGACTACAAGGCGGGTCGGTGGGTCCCCGACACCGCTGATGCCCGTGGGTCGTTGGCGCTGGCGCTCTACGTCCACGGGGCTCGGCGGACGTTGCGGCGGGCCTGCTCCACGGTGGAGCTGCACCACCTGCCGTCGGGCACGACCGTGTCGTGGACCCACACCGAGGAGTCGCTGTCGCGGCACCTCTCGCGCGCCGAGGACATCGCCGCGGAGGCAGGTGCCGCGACCGCTGCGTTGGCGGCGGGCGACGACGGCGAGCGGGCGTTCCCCGCGACCCCGGGGCCGATGTGCTCGTGGTGCGACGTCGCCCAGCACTGCCCGGAGGGCCTCGCGGCCGCGCCGCGCAAGCGGTCGTGGGAGGGCCTCGCCGAGGAGGTGTGACGCTCGGTGACGACTCCGACACGCGGGCGCCGGGTTGCGCCCGGTCCGGGGTCTTCGCCCCTACCGTGGTCGCCATGCACCTCGTCATGCAGCTGCTCGCCGACGGCATCCCGCCGTCGCTGCTCTGCGACCTCGCCGAGCCCGACGAGATGGTGGCCGGCCTGCAGGCCGAGGTCGCCGAGGTGGAGGCGATCCGGGCGCTCGCCGAGCTGCCGTCGCGCGCGGCCCTTGAGGCCCGCAGCCTGCGCACCGCCTGACCGTCCTACAGTTGCTTCTCCCAGCGGGTGAAGTCCTCGGACACCCGCATCCCGACGCTCTCGTAGAGCCGGGTCGCGCCTGAGGCGTTGTCGCTGTCGACACCGAGCTGGGTCTGCGGCAGCCCGCGGTCGCGGTGCCGGCGGAAGGACTCGAGCAGCAGCGCGCGCCCGATGCCGCGGCCGCGGTGGGCCCGCGGCACGGCGAGCTGGCGCACGAAGCCGTAGTCGCTCATGTCCTGGGCCAGGCACACCCCCGCGACCTGCCCGTCCGACTCGGCGACGAGGTAGAGGGACGGGTCGAAGCGCTCGTCGGCGAGCATCGCGACCGACCACTCGTCGAAGGAGCGCTCGGTGTGCGAGCCGATGTCGGCGAAGGCGGTCTGCACGACCCGATGGGCGAGCTCAGCGTCGGTGTCGCGGTCGAAGTCGCGCACCGTCACCCCCTCCGGCCACGCCGGTGCCTCTAGCGACGCGTCCGGGGTCTCGTGGTCGATGCGCATCCGCCAGAAGCGCCGGGCCGGCTCCCACCCGCGCTCGGCGAAGGCGTCCTGCAGCGCGGTGAGCTGCACCGGGGAGTAGTGGTGGACGCGGGCACCGGGCTCGGCCACCGACTCGATCCAGCCGAGCAGCCGCTGCTCGAGGCCCTGGCCGAAGAGCCCGGGGTCGACCGTGGAGTCCGTCTCGTCGCCGCTGACGACGGCGTAGCCGACGACCCGACCGTCGTCCTCCAACAGCAGCGTCTGGCGGTCGAGGTCGAAGCCCGGCACGTCCCAGTCGCCGAGCACGTCGGTCTCGTCGCTGTCGGGGAAGCCCCGGACGGCCACGTCGAAGCGCAGCCACAGGTCGAGCACGCCGGCGAGGTCGGCGCGGGTCGCGGGTCGTTCGCGGATCGTCACGCCTTCCGACGCTACGGAGCCGCGCCAGCGGTTATCCGAGCAGCCCCATCCGGCGCTGACCGTGCTTGAGGTGCGGCCCGTGGCGCAGGGACTCGGGTACGACGAGAAGGCCGCTGCGGAAGGCAAGCCCGGCGGCGGTTGCCGCAGCGTCGGTGGTCGGCAGGCCGGGCAGCCGGTAGAGCCGGCGCGCCCACCGCGGCAGCATCGCCCCGGCGGTCGCTGTGAGGGCGATCCAGGCCGGTCGGGCGGGTGTGCCGACCTGCACCTTCGTCGGCATCGGCGGCCACAGCACGAAGGTCGCGGCTCTTCGAGCCTCGCTCGTCACCCGCAGCTGCGGCTGCATCCCGGTGAAGTAGTCCGCCGTCTCGCCGACGCTGCGTGGCACGTCCTCGGCCCGCAGCCCGACGAGCTCCGCCCCGCGCGACTGCTCCAGGTAGTAGGCGTCCTGCTCCGAGCGCGACAGCCGCAGCCCGCAGCGGACCGCGGTGCTGAGGAAGGACTCGCTCTCGCAGCAGTGGACCCAGCGCAGCAGCTCGGGGTCGTCGACGCGGTACGCCGTGCCGCTCTCCGGCTCGATCCCGCCGAGCTTGCGGTGGATGCCGCGCACCCGCCCACCGGCGCGGCGCGCCTGCTCGGTCGTGCCGTAGGTGGTGATCCCGACGTACTCCGCAGTCCTGAACAGCCGGCCCCACGGGTCCTGCCGGAAGTCGCTGTGCTGCGCGACGCCGGCCATCGCGAGCGGGTGCACCGCCTGCAGCAGCAGGGCCCGCAGCCCCGCCAGCGCCATCGACGGGTCGGCGTGGACGCGCCACGTCACGCTGTCGGGCCCGTAGAGGCCGGGGTCGGGGGAGTCGCTGTGCTCGACGTTCATCTCGCCTCCAGTGTCGCCGACCGGCAGACTGGCCGCATGCCGTACGTCGCGATCAACGTCTTGTCCGTGCCCGAGGGCGCGGGGTCCACGCTCGAGGAGCGCTTCGCCGCGCGGCAGGGTGCCGTCGAGGGCGCGGAGGGCTTCGAGCGCTTCGAGCTGCTGCGCCCGGTCGAGGGCACCAGCGACTACCTCGTCTACACGCGCTGGCGCTCCGAGGCCGACTTCGTCGCGTGGCGCGACGGTCAGCGCTTCGGTGAGGGGCACGCGGCTTCGACGCAGCGCCCGGCCGGTGCGGGACCCGCGGCGACCGGCTCGACGATCATGGCGTTCGAGGTCGTGCAGAGCTCGGGGAGCTAGTCCCAGAAGGCCAGCAGCGCGGCCACGGTCTCGTCGGGCCGCTCGGCCGCGGGGGAGTGCCTCGACCCGGGTACGACGACGTGCGCCGCGCCAAGGCGCTCGGCCATCGCGGCCTGCACGGCGGGTGGCCACGCGTCGTCGTGCTCGCCATAGAGCACCAGCACCGGCAGGCCGGTGGCGGCGAGCTCGTCCACCCGGTCGGGCTCGGAGGTCAGTGCGTCGCCCATGCCGAGCAGGCCGGCCGCCGAGGAGGTGAGGAAGCGGCGGCGCAGGAAGTCGCGGATCTCGCCGGGGAGCTCCTGTCGCAGGGGGTCGAGGGCCGCGGCCGCGTCCATGAGGTCGGCGACCGCGACGAGATCGCCGGCCTCGACGAGCGGGCGGACGTGGTCCATCGCCTCGACCCGCGGGCCGGACAGCGCGGCGGGGCCCGACGACATCAGCACCAACGAGGCAACGGCGGTGGGCTCGGCGATGGCGGCGGCGCGGCAGACCAGGCCGCCGAAGCTGTGGCCGACGAGGTGCACGGGGCCGTCGAGCCGTGCGATCACCTGCCGCAGGTCGGCGGCGAGCGACTCGACGGAGTAGGCCGCGAGGTCGTCGGGGCCGGGTGACTCGTGCTGGCCGCGCTGGTCGAGCGCGACCGCGTGCCAGCCACCCCCGGCGATCCCCTCGAGGACCGGGGAGAAGTCCTCCTTGCTGCCGGTGAAGCCGGGAACCAGCAGGGCCGTGCCACGCGCGCCCGCTGGGCGGAGCGAGACGGCGGCAAGGCGCCCGCCGACGACGTCGTACGACGTGAGCTCGCTGCCGGCGGGCAGCTCGCCTCCGACGACGCTCATGCCCGGCTCGCGATGCGTGCAGGCAGGTCGTGCAGGACGACGTCGTGCAGTGCGCCGTCGGCGGCCGTGGCGGTGAGGTAGGTGCAGGTCGGCATCCGACGGCGGTCGGTCGGCGAGCCCGGGTTGAGCAGCCGCATCCCCGCGAGGGTCGTCGTGTCCCAGGGCAGGTGCGAGTGGCCGAAGACCAGGACATCGGTGTCGAGGTGGGCCAGGTCGGCGCGGCGCTCCCGACCGGACGCGCCACCGGTCTCGTGGACCACCGAGAGGCGGACCCCCTCGACCTCGGCGCGGGCTACCTCGGGCAGCCGGGCGCGCAGCTCGGGGCCGTCGTTGTTGCCCCACACGCCGAGCAGCCGCGCTGCGCGGGCCTCGAGCGCGTCGAGCAGCGCGACATCGACCCAGTCACCGGCGTGCACGACGAGGTCCGCGCGGTCGACCTCGTCCCAGAGCTCGGCCGGCAGGTCGCGCGCCCGCTTCGGGACGTGGGTGTCGGCGATCAGCAGCAGGCGCACGCGCGCCAGTCTGCGTCAGAGCCCGGCGACGACCTCGGCCAGGGGGGTCCCGTCGAGCACGACGTCGGTCAGCCCGTCGACGCGGCCGCACTCGACGCACCGGCAGGCCAGCACGACCCACTCGACGTGCTCGCCGTCGGGCAGGGACAGCCCGGCCGCGACCTCCGCGATCGACTGGCCACAGCCACCGCACGCCCACATGGGCGGGTGCGTCCAGCGCTCCTGCGAGTCGAGCAGGCCGACGGCTGTGCCGCACTGCAGGCAGCGGCGGCGCGCGACGCCCGCGACGGCGTCGGCCTCGACGTAGACCCAGGTGGGCCGGTCGTCGCCGTGCCCGCCGCAGCCGAGCACCACCGTCTCGTGCACGTCAGGGGCGCCGTCGAGCGCCTTGAGGAAGGCCCGCAGGTCCTCCACGTCCTCGCCTGTTCGGACTCCACCCACGACCCTCAGCACCATGATCCGGGCATCGGCACCCGGACACGCAGGACTGAAGCGTCCGAAGAGGGAAGATCAGTCCGCGGTCGGCGCGTCGGTGCCACCGGACTCGCCGCCGGCCGCGCCGCTGCTGCCACCCCGGCCCCGGCCACCGCGCCGGCGCCGACGGCGCGCGTCGTCGCCTTCGCCTGCCTCGCCGCTGGGGTTGCCGCTGCCTGCCCGGGTGGTCGTGCCGGCGGCCGTGCTGCTGGAGGCGCCGCTGGACGTCGTCGTGGAGGTGCCTGCCTCGGCGGCGGTGCCCTCACCGCCCCCACCACGGGTGCGGCGGCGGGCGCCACCGCTGCGCTTGGGCAGCTGCGGCGCGTCGTCACCACCGGCGTCGCCGCCTGCGTCGCCACCGCGCGGCTCGTCGCGGGCACCCGAACGGCCGCCCCGACTCCGGCCGCTGTCGCGCCCGCTGTCACGGCCACCGTCACGGCCGGCCGGGCCGCCGGTGCGCGGCTTGTTGCGCCGACCGGTCTCGCCGAGGTCCTCGACGGCCTCGGCGTCGAGGCCCGCGCGGGTGCGCGAGGACCGCGGGAGCCGGCCGGTCGTCCCCGAGGGGATCGAGAGGTCCTCGAACAGGTGCTTGCTGGAGCTGTAGGTCTCGACCGGCTCGGGGTAGGGCAGCTCGAGCGCGTCGTTGATGAGCTTCCACTTGGGCATGTCGTCCCAGTCGACGAACGTCACGGCGACACCCTTGGCGCCCGCGCGGCCGGTGCGGCCGATGCGGTGCAGGAAGGTGCTCTCGTCGTCGGGGCACTGGTAGTTGACGACGTGGGTGACGTCCTGCACGTCGATGCCGCGGGCGGCGACGTCGGTCGCGACGAGCACGTCGATCTTGCCGCTGCGGAAGGCACGCAGGGCCTGCTCGCGGGCGCCCTGGCCGAGGTCGCCGTGCACGGCGGCGGCCGCGAAGCCGCGGTCCTCGAGCTCGAGGGCGACCTTGTCGCAGGTGCGCTTGGTGCGGCAGAAGACCATGGTGAGGCCGCGGCCCTCGGCCTGCAGCAGCCGGGCGAGCACCTCGACCTTGTCCATCGCGTGGGCGCGGTAGACGAAGATCTTGGTGTCGGGAACGGTGCGCTTCTCGTTGGCCTCCTCCGCCCGGATGTGGGTCGGCTGGCGCATGAACTTGCGGGCCAGGGTCACGACCGGGCCGGGCATCGTCGCGCTGAAGAGCATGGTCTGCCGCTCCGGCGGGATCTGCTCGAGGATCCGCTCGACGTCGGGCAGGAAGCCGAGGTCGAGCATCTCGTCGGCCTCGTCGAGGACGAGGACCTTCACCGACCCGAGGTCGAGGTGGCCCTGACGGGCCAGGTCGAGCAGTCGGCCGGGGGTGCCGACGACGACGTCGACGCCCTTGCGCAGCGACTCGACCTGCGGCTCGAACGCGCGACCGCCGTAGATGCTCTGGACGCGGACCTTGCGGGTCTTGCCGGCGTTCTCGAGGTCGCCGGCGACCTGCACGCACAGCTCGCGGGTGGGGACGACGACCAGCGCCTGCGGCAGGCCGTCACCGCCCTCGGCGGCGTTGTGGACCCGCTCGAGCAGCGGCACGCCGAAGCCGAGGGTCTTGCCGGTGCCCGTGCGGGCCTGGCCGATGAGGTCGTGGCCGCCCATCGCGATCTGCAGCGTCATGTGCTGGATCGGGAAGGGGGAGGTGATGCCCATCGCGTCGAGCGCCGCGACCGTCTCGGCCCGGGCGCCGAGGGCCGCGAAGCCGTTGACCTCCGGTGCTGCGGGAATGCTGTCGGGAGTGGCAGCGGGCTCGGGGGCGGGCAGGGTCGCGTCAGTGTCGCTGGTGGTGGTCAGGGTCGTGCCTCTCGGGAGTCGCGCCGACCCTCGGCAGGTGCGGGCTCGCTGCGGTCGGCGCCGGGAAGGACCCGGTGGAGACCGGCGCGCCGGCGGGAGTGGAGGTCCGCGCACACGGTGCGGAGCGGCGTACGCCGGTCCGTCGAGCCTCAGCCTACCCACTAGGGTCCGTGCGCAGGCCTGATCGAGGGAGTGGCGCAGGTGGCGGGACGGCTGGACACGGCGACGGTGGACCTGCTCGGCGTGCTCGCCTATGGCGAGCTGACCGCTTTCGAGCGGCTCGCGAGCGACGCGCAGCTCGCCCCGACGATCGCCGACAAGGCCGCGCTCGCGCAGATGGCGGCCGCGGAGTTCGACCACTACCGACGGCTGCACGACCACCTCATCGCCGAGGGCGAGGACCCCATGGTGGCGATGGCGCCCTTCCAACGCGCGGTTGACGGCTTCCACGACTCGACACTGCCGAGCGACTGGCTCGAGGGGATCATCAAGGCCTACGTCGGGGACGGCCTCGCGACCGACTTCTACCGCGAGGTCGCGGTCTTCGTCTCCGACGCACCCACCCGCGGGCTGGTGCTCGAGGTCCTCGCCGACACCGGGCAGGCGCGCTTCGCGGTGGCGAAGGTCGCCGAGGCGACGGCTGCCGACCCGGCGGTCGCCGGTCGGCTGGCGCTGTGGGCTCGACGGCTCGTCGGCGAGGCGCTGATCCAGGCCCAGCGGGTGGCGATCGAGCGCGACGCCCTGGTCGAGATGCTCGTCGGCGGCAGCGGTGACCTGGCCGGCCTGGCCCGGCTGCTGTCCCGCCTGACCGACAACCACACCGAGCGGATGGCGTCGCTGGGCTTGCAGGCCTGACCGTCTTCACCTGCTTCGCGGTGAGATGTCCGTGATGCGGCGTGAGACAGGTCGCCCCTGACCGCTGTAGGTGCCCGTGCCGCCATGGGCGAAGGTGGTGTCCAAGAATCAGAGGACCGCCCCGACCTGTGGAGCCCCCATGCCCCGTCCCTCCCTCCTTCGTGCCGCTACCCGGGGGACCGCCCTTCTCGCCCTGGTCGGAGTCGCCTTGCCGGCCGTCGGCCTGCTCGCCACGACGGCGACGGCCTCCACCCCGACGGCGCCCGGCGCGTCGGTACCGGCGGAGCCGCCGAGCACCGCGACCATCGGCGGCCTCGCCATCGAGAACTCCTTCGTGTCGAGCGTCGGCTGGGTCAAGCCCGGTGACAGCTACCCGTCGCGCATCCTCGTCCGCAACCCCGGTACCGCCGCGGTCAGCGGGCTGTCGGTCCGGATTCCCGAGACACGCGGGATGAGCTGGACCGGGTCGCGCAGCCAGGTCGGCACGACCGCCGTGTCGGGCGGCGTCGTGACCTGGAGCGTGCCGTCGGTGGGCGCCGGCGCGAGCGTCGCGCTCGTGCTCGAGGCCGCCGCCGACACCCTCGCCGAGGAGCCGACCGTCGTCTGGCGCAACATCTCGAGCACCGCGACGGTGTCGGTGGGATCGACGAGCAAGGCGCTCGCGAGCCACGGGCCGAAGGTCATCCCGCCGTCCGGCGGCTACGAGACGGCGCGCTATGGCGACCGGCCGTTCCCCGTCGTGCCGGTCGACTACGTGGACTTCACGCACACCGCCTCGGCGGGCGACCTCGACAAGGTCATCAACGACCCGGCCAATCCCGCCTCGACGTTCAACCTCTTCCAGGAGATGAGCTACGGCCAGCTCTACCCGAAGGGCACCATCGGGTCGGTCGCCATCGGGGACGCGCCCTACGAGGCCGGCGAGAGCTCGCTGGCCTTCACGACCATCGACCCCGAGACGGTCAACACCTGCACCGGCGTCACGACGGTCGACCCCACCAACGGCGCCCCGACGCCGCTCTACACCGAGCGCATCGTCGACGGCTGGTACCAGCTGCCCGGTACCCGTAGCTACTACGGCCAGGACGCCAACGGCTCCGCGCTCGTCGGCGCGCTCGCCGGTGTCGGAGCGCTGCAGAACATCGACTCCGGCTGCGGCCCGGCGGCCAAGGCGGCGTACGACGCTGCCGTCATCGCCGACCCGGACATCGACTACAACGACTTCGACACCGACAAGGACGGCGTCGTCGACTTCTTCGAGGTCGTCTTCCAGGGCTGCGGTGGCAACGGCGTCAGTCAGCTGTCGGTCGCCGGTGGCTGCACCGAGGCGCCCAACGACAACGTCTGGCCGCACTCGTCCTCGCTGGAGTTCTCCTACACCGACGCCGTGACTGGCCTGACCGGTTACGTCTCGAAGGACCGGCTCAAGGACCTCGAGGGCAACCTGCTCTGGTACACCGACGACAGCTTCACCAAGACCACGACGACCGACACCGGTGACGCCCTCGCGGCGTTCGTCCGGGTCGGCCCCTACAACCTCAACCCCGAGACCTCGATCGAGTTCGCGAGCGTCATCTCCCACGAGTACGGCCATTCGCTCGGCCTGCCGGACTACTACTCGACCGGCTCGCGGGAGACCTACGGCGACTTCAACCTCATGGCCTCCGACGCGTCGCAGAACATGGACGTCATCGGCAAGAAGGAGCTCGGCTGGATCGTGCCGCGCGTCCTGCGGACCGGCACGACGACCCTGTCGGACTGGCGCGACAGCAAGCTCGACACGGGCCGCATCGACTGGGTCACCCCCGACGGCCGGCCCTACACGCTGTCCGCGCAGGGCGGCGACTACGGCATCCACAACGGTGAGGCCTACGTCGCATCTCTGCCGGGACGTCAGCTCATCGACCCGGCGATCATCGAGCAGGGCGCCTCGGGCAAGCGGGTCTGGTACTCCCGCCAGGGCAACGACTTCGGCTGCGCCCCGATCGGCGGGCACAACCTCGACGTCGTCGTCCCCGGTCTCGGCGACCTGCCGGACGGCGCGACCGTCACGGCGACCTTCTCGAGCTTCTGGGACATCGAGTGGGACTACGACTACGGCTTCGTCCTTGCCGGCACCCCCGACGAGAAGGGCAAGCTCACCTACGCCGGGCTCGCGTCGCAGAACGGCTACTCGACCCCGTCGACCCAGAACCCCAACGCCAACTCCTGCCTCACGAAGTACGGCAACGGCCTCACCGGCACGAGCGGCTCCTACGAGGCCGGCACCCAGGCCCTCGACCGCGTCCTCGGCAACACCCCCAAGGGTGGCTTCCTCGAGGACAGCTACGACCTCAGCTCGCTCGCGGGCGTCGAGGGTGGCGTGCTGCGCTTCAGCTACGCGACCGACCCGGGCCTGGCCCGGCCGGGCTGGCTCATCGACGACCTCAAGGTCGTCGCGACCGTCGACGGAGCCGAGCAGGTGCTCTTCGACAGCGACTTCGAGGACGGCGACGGTGGCAGCGACGACCCGCGCGTCTACAACGGCGGCTGCAAGGAGGACCTCTCGGTCTCCGGTGGCGTCTGCACCGAGGGCTGGAGCTACCTCGAGGCCGGCACGCCGTCGTCGCAGGAGCACGCCTACCTGCTCGAGATGCGCGACCGCTCCGGCTTCGACTTCGACGGCCGCGGCGAGTCCGAGCGCGGCGCCCCGTCGTTCCAGTCGGGGCTGCTGCTGACCTACACCGACGAGGCGCACGGCTACGGCAACGTCGGGACCGACAACCCGCCGGCGCAGAGCCCGCTCGACAGCACGCCGGAGCCCGAGTCCGACACGCCCAACCTCGACGACGCGACCTTCACGGCCGCCGACGCGCGTCGGTCGTTCACCGACTCCAAGGCCACGCCGCACGTCGACAACTACAGCGAGCCGACCCGTGACGCGGCCAAGGACCCCGACGCCGACGGCGTGCAGCCGTGGGTCTTCGACTACGACTGCCTCGCCTTCGACGTCACGTCGATGGACGGCGACAGCGGCGGTGCCACGGAGGAGTTCGACCTCGTCGGCGACGTGAAGGTCACGACGGCCGGCGGCTGCGCGGACTTCAACTACGGCTTCGCCGACACGCGTGCCGTCGCGCCGCCGATCGGCGGCCCTGGCCTGCCGAACGCGCCGAACCCCGAGACCGACACCCCGCCGACCGCTGCGCCGGCACTGCCGGCCACCGGCGGTCTCGGCGCGCCGGTCCTCGCGGCCCTGCTGCTCGCCGGCGCGGTCGTCGTCCGCCGGCGGCTCGCTGTCTGACCCGGCGACTGCACGACGAAGGCCGGTCCCCGCGGGGACCGGCCTTCGTCGTGCGCTGCTGGTGCTGCCCGGAGCTACATGGCTCCGAAGCCGACGCGGCGGGACTCCGCCTCGGCGATCTCGACGTAGGCGAGCTTGTCGGCGGGCACGAGGACCCGACGCCCCTTGTCGTCGACGAGGGAGAGGACACCGAGATCGGCCTTCAGGGCGTCAGCGACGGCCTTCTCGACCTCCTCCGGGCTCTGGGCGCTCTCCAGCACGAGCTCGCGCGCGGCGTACTGCACACCGATCTTGACCTCCACGACGGTCCTCCGGTCTCAGGGGTTCTCGGGCCAACGCTAGCCCGTGGGCGGTCGAGGGGCACCCGCGTACGCCGTGGGCGGAACGCGGGCCGGCGGTGAGGGTGCAGTGGAGGCGGCGGTGGGGGTGGGTCAGCCGTGCAGCGGGGCGCCGCTGATGCCGCGCCAGGACAGCCCGACAAGCAGCTCGACGGCGCGCTCCTTGGGCACCGAGCCCGGTCCGTCGACCTGGGCCGCGAGCCACCAGCGCGCGCCGACCTCGGCCATCCCGGTCAGCCCGACGGCGAGCAGCTTCGAGTCCTCGTGGCCGAAGCCGGTGTCGTGCGCGATGGTCTCGGAGATCGCCTCGACGCACTCCGCGGTCATCTTCTCGACCCGCGCCCGCACGGCCGGGTCGTTGCGCAGGTCGCTCTCGAAGACCAGCCGGAAGGCCTCGCCGTCGCCGTCGACAAAGTCGAAGTAGGCAGCGACGCAGGCCGCCACGCGTAACCTGTTGTCGGTCGTCGACTGCAGGGCGGCCACGACCTTGCGGGTCAGGTCGGCGGCGTGCTCGTCGAGCAGCGCGAGGTAGAGCTCGAGCTTGCCGGGGAAGTGCTGGTAGAGCACGGGCTTGGAGACGCCGGCGCGCTCGGCGATGTCGTCCATCGCGGCGGCGTGGTAGCCCTGCGCGACGAAGATCTCCTGCGCAGCGCCGAGCAGCTGCTTGCGCCGGGCCTGTCGCGGCAGCCTCGTGCCGCGCGGCACGTCGCGCTCGGCGGGCGTGGGCGTCATGCGCAGACCCTAGGCGACGGGTCGGGTCGTGGTCCGCTGCTCTCGCGCACCCGTCGTACCTGCGCGTCGTCCGGAGTGGGGCCCTTACTCCTGGCCCGCGAGCTCCCGTGACCCGTGGCGGGTGCGTCGCGCGTCGAGGACCCGGTCGGGGTTGCGGCGCAGGTAGTCCTCCTCGAGCTCGGTGGTACGGGCGGTGTGGAAGTGCAGAGCGTCCTCGCTGCCGTGCAGGAAGGTGTCGTGCCGGGTCTCGTGCAGGTGCTTGAGCTCGCGCTCCAGCGCCTCGTCGCTCAGCTGCACTGCAGGCACTCCGGACATCGCTGCCTCCACTCGAGTCGCGCGCGGTCGGACCCGTCCTGCCCTGGTGGGCCGGGGTCCATCACCGATCCTGCACCCCGGCGCAAGCGGCGCCGGTTGCGAGGGCGCGTGCCGGGGTAGCACGCGACCATGATCACCAGCACGCTGCCGGAGCGGCGGTCGCTCGCCCAGGTGCGCAGGGCACGCAACGCCAGGCGGGTCGCGCTCAGCCTCCTCGTCCTGTTCGTCCTCTGCGGGGCTGCAGGGGTCTTCGGCACCCGCACCGCCGAGCGGTCCGCGAGCGGCGGCGGCTTCGACGTCACCGTGACCTACCCCGCAGTGACCCGGCCCGGCCACGCGGTCAAGTACGAGGTCCAGGTGCGCCGGGCCGGCGGCTTCGGTGGCGAGCCGATCCGGATGCGCTTCGCGGCCGACTACTTCGACCTGTTCGACGAGAACGGCTTCACACCCGACCCCGAGGCCGCGAGCGCCGACGGCGACTATGACTACTTCGAGTTCCTCCCGCCGCTCGGCGAGGTCTTCCGGGTGTCGGTCGACACCCGGGTCGAGCCGGCGGTCCAGCGCGGTCGGCGCGGCGAGGTCTCCGTCCTCGACGGCAGTGCCCGGCCCGCTGTCACCGTGACCTACCGGACGAGGGTGTGGCCCTAGATGGACGTCGTCTACCGCGCAACGGTCATCTACTTCTTCCTGTGGTTCGTCACCCGCGCGCTGGGCAAGCGCGAGCTCGGCCAGATGACCGCCTTCGAGCTCGTGCTGCTCGTGACGATGGGAGACCTCATCCAGCAGGGCACTACGCAGGAGGACTTCAGCGTCACCGGAGCGATGCTCGCCGTCGGCACCTTCGCGAGCCTGCTGCTGCTCTTCAGCTGGATCAGCTTCCGCTTCCCCCGGACCCGTACCACCCTCGAGGGCGCCCCCGTCGTCGTCATCAAGGACGGCCGGCCGTTGGAGGACGTCATGCGGCTGGAGCGGCTGTCGGACTGGGAGCTCAAGGAGGGCCTGCGCGAGCAGGGGATCGACGACGTGCGCACCGTCGCCGTCGGCATCCTGGAGCCCGACGGCAAGTTCTCGTTCTTCACCGACTCGAGCCGTGACTCCAGCAGCGACGCGCCGCAGCCGGCCGAGGGTCCCGCGCTCTGAGGGCGCGGCTCACAGCAGCGGCGCGAAGAGGTCACCCGTCGCAGCCACGCGAGCGAGGACGTCGTCGGTGACGAACACCAGGTCCGACGGCGACGTGCAAGCGGCGACCTCGTCCCAGGTGACCGGGGTGGAGACGGTCGGCCGCTCGCGGGCCCGCAGGGAGTAGACCGTCACGGTCGTCTTGGCCGGTGAGTTCTGGGACCAGTCGACGAGCACCTTGCCTGGCCGGAGGTCCTTGGCCATCCGGTGCACCACGAGGTCGGGGCGGGCCCGCTCGAGCTCCTGCGCGACGGCCTTGGCGTAGTCGTTTGTGCTCGTGCCCTTCGGTGCTCGCGCGTAGAGCTGCATCCCCTTGCTGCCGCTGGTCTTCGCGACGGGATCGAGGCCGTCGGCGCCGAGCCGCTCGCGCAGCAGCAGGGCCACCTCGCAGCACTCGACGATCGTCGCGGGCGGCCCCGGGTCGAGGTCGAACACGAGGAGGTCCGGGCGCCGCGCGACGTCCTTCGTCCGCATCACCCGCCACATGTGGGTGTGCAGCTCGAGGGCGGCCAGGTTGGCCGTCCAGACCAGGGTCGGCAGGTCGTCGCAGACGACGTAGTCGATCGTCTCGCGCTGCGTCGACGACCCCGGCGAGGGCAGCGTCACGGTCCGCACCCAGTCGGGCGTGCCCCGGGGTGCGTTCTTCTCGAAGAACACCTGCCCGTCGACGCCGTCCGGGTAGCGCTTGCGCGTCAGCGCCCGGTCGGCCAGGTGCGGGAGCAGCACCGGCGCGATGCGGGTGTAGTAGTCGATCACCTCGGCCTTGGTGAAGCCGACCGCCGGGTAGAGCACCTTGTCGAGGTTCGACAGCACCAGGGTGCGCCCCTCGACCTGCACGGGGACCTTCACTCGCGCACCACCTGCCCGGGGTCGAGGTCATCGCGCAGGCCCTTCCACGACGGGTGCCGCAGCCGCCCGTCGCGCGTCCAGGCGGTGACCTCGACCTCCCCCACGAGCACCGGTTCCACCCATCTCGCGTGCCTGGCGTGCTCGCGGGGCACCTCGTCGGCGTACGCCGGTGATGCGCGCGCGAGCGGCTCGAGCAGCTGCTGCAGGTGCGCGAGGGCTGCGCTGCTGAAGCCGGTCCCGACGTGGCCGGCGTAGCGCAGACCGCCCTCGCCGTGGACGCCGAGCAGCAGCGAGCCGATGCGTCCGCTGCGACCCCCCTCGCCGGCCTTCCAGCCACACACGACCACCGACTGGCGCAGCACGTGCTTGGTCTTCACCCAGGCTGGGCTGCGGCGGCCGGGTGCGTAGCGGCTGTCGCGCCGCTTGCTCACCAGCCCCTCCATGCCCTGGGCGCGGGTCGCGTCCGCGACCGGACCGCCCGCGCCCAGGAAGGCGGGCGGGACCTGCCAGTGGTCGCCGGAGAGCCCCAGCCCCTCGAGCACCTCCCGGCGTACGTCGTAGGGCTCGGCGAGCAGCGAGCGCTCCCCGAGGTGCAGGACGTCGAAGACGAGCAGCGTGACGGGGGTGGCGCGCATCAGTGCGGGCGACGGACCGCGGACGTGCATGCGCCCCTGCAGCAGTCCGAAGTCGGGCCGCCCGCTGTCGTCGAAGGCGACGAGCTCGCCGTCGAGCAGCGCGGGCTCGGGCGCGGTGAGACCGGCGAGCTCGGGGTATCCGGCGGTCACGTCGTTGCCGTTGCGCGAGGTCACCCGGACACCGCCGCCCTCGACCGCGACCAGGGCGCGCACGCCGTCCCACTTCACCTCGTGGGCCCAGCCGTCGTCACCCTGGGGAAGCGCACCGGTGGTCGCCAGCATCGGGGACAGGCCGCGCGGGAGCACCTGGCCAGCATGCCCCCCCTTGCACGCGAGGGGTGTGCGACGGAGGCACGAGGCGATACCGTCCCCCCGGGAGGGGGCCGAGGCGGGTGTGTGGACCCGCCTCGGTCGCCTCTCAGCCCCGCGGGGCGGACGGTCGGACGGCGGCTCGACCTGCCGCGAACGGGGTAGGGAGACGGCGTGCGGGCGATCTGGAAGGGCAGCATCAGCTTCGGGCTGGTGACGATCCCGGTGAAGCTGTTCAGCGCCACCGAGGAGAAGGACGTGTCCTTCCACCAGGTCAGGCGCTCGGACGGCTCGCGGATCAAGTACAAGCGGGTCGCCGCGGCCGACGGTGAGGAGGTCGCCTACGGCGACATCGCCAAGGGCTACGAGCTGAGCTCCGGTGAGACCGTCGTCCTGACCGACGACGACTTCAAGGACCTGCCGCTCACCACGAACCGCGCCATCGACGTGCTGCAGTTCGTGCCGCTCGAGCAGGTCGACCCCATCTACTTCGCCAAGAGCTACTACGTCGAGCCGGACAAGGCCGGCACCAAGCCCTACGTCCTGCTGCGCGACGCCCTCGAGGACAGCGGCAAGGTGGCCGTCGTCAAGGTGGCGCTGCGCAACCGGGAGTCGCTCGCGACCCTGCGGGTCCGCGACGGCGTCTTCGTGCTCGAGACGATGCTGTGGCCCGACGAGGTGCGGGTCCCGGCGTTCGACTTCCTCGGCGAGGACGTCGAGGTCCGGCCGCAGGAGCTGGTCATGGCCGGCTCGCTCATCGAGACGCTGTCGGGCGACTTCGACCCGACGCAGTACACCGACTCCTACCGCGAGGCCTTGCAGGCCGTCATCGAGGCGAAGGTGGAGGGCCGCGAGGTCGTCCAGCCCGAGGCGGCGCAACCGACCTCGGGCACGGTCGTGGACCTCATGGCTGCGCTCCGCGCGAGCGTCGAGGCGGCCAAGAGGGAGCGCGCCGACACCGGGGGTCAGGCGGCGAACGAGGCCGCGGCCGGGAAGGCGCCGTCCCGGGCGCCCGCGAAGGCGGCTGGGAAGAGGGCCCCCGCGAAGCCGTCTGCCACCACGAAGAAGGCAGCCACCACCACGAAGAAGGCAGCCCCCGCGAAGAAGGCAGTGCGCAAGAGCGCCTGACTCAAGCGCGGGCTCTCCGCCGCCGATGCACGCAAGGGGGCGTCGTCGCCCTGCCACTGACAGGGAGCCGCGCTGTGACCGCCACGGACTATCGCGACGTCGTCGACGCGCTCCGTGCCGTGCCGGGCGTCTCCGAGGCGCAGGTCGAGCCCGACGACGAGGGCGGGTTGGGCGTGCTGCGGCTCGGCCTCGACCCCGGTGTCGACGAGGTCGAGGTCGCGACGAGCGTGGGCCGGGTCCTGCGCGAGCAGTTCGGCCTCGGGGTCGACGCCGAGCGGGTGCAGATCGTCGAGGACGCCGACATCGCCGACCCGATACCGCACGTCACCACCCTGGTGCCGGAGCAGCGCGTCCGGCCGGCCATCAACCGCATGCACCTCGTGTCCTCGGGGCTGGACGTCACCGCCACCGTGACCCTGTCCTCCGGTGACCGTCTGCTCGCCGGTGAGGCCAGGGGCACCGCGTCGCAGAGCGGCGTGCAGCGCGCGGTCGCGAACGCGACCTTGCGCGCCGTGGAGGAGCTGCTCGACCACGCGGTGCGCTTCGAGCTCGACCACCTCGAGGTCACCGCCGTCGGCTCCGACCGCACCGTCCTGGTGTCGCTCACGATGGTGAGTACGCGCGGCTCCGAGCGGCTCACCGGCGCGGCACACGTCCGCGAGGACGTCCGGCAGGCAGTCATCCGCAGCACCCTCGACGCCCTCAACCGACGGCTCGAGACCCTGCTGTCCTGACGGGTCCGCTCGGGGCTCGACCGTGGGCTAGCGTCCCCCGCCATGACGGGGACGGTGTGCCTGCAGGGCGGTGGCGAGTTCTCACCCGGCTGCCGCGCGATGGACGCCGACCTGCTCGAGCGAGCAGGCGGGCGCGCGGCGCGCGTCGTCGTCACAGCGCTCGCCGGCACGCCAGGCCGCGACTACGCGACCGCCACGGCCAACGGCGTCAGTCACTTCAGGGCGATCGGGGGCACCGACGTCGTCGCTGCGCCTGACGTCCGCGAGGACCGTGCCGGAGCCGTCGACGCGATCGGTGCGGCCCAGCTGCTCGTCCTGCCCGGCGGGTCGCCGAGCCGGCTGCTCACCGCGCTGCGCTCCACTCCCATCGGTGGGCTGGTGTCCGAGGTGCTGGCGCGAGGCGGCGTCGTGATGGGCGCGAGCGCCGGTGCGATGGTGCTGTGCCCGTGGACGGTCCTGCCGGACCGCTCCGGGCCGGAGGGGTTTGGGATCGAGGTGGGGCTGGCGGCCGTGGGCGACGTGTCGGTCGTTCCGCACTGGAGCGGTGGGTCCTCGCGAGGTGACTGGCTGCGGGCGCTGGCCTCGACCGGGACCGTCGTGCTCGGCCTGCCGGAGGAGTCCGGGGTGCTCGTGACGGGCGACCGGGTCACTGCCGTGGGACGGGCCGGCACGACCCTGGTGTCGGAGGGGCGGCTCCTGGAGCTCGGCGAGACGGTCGAGCTGGCCTGATCTGCGCGTCTGGGGGCGCGACAGGCACCCGAGATCATCGTTTCCAGGGCTTGCGGGTGGGATGCTCGCGCTGCCGCTCTCAGAACGAGGTGCGGCGCGGGTCGAGGAGGACAGGCGTGGACAGCTTCGCGGGCGGCGGTGCCGGCGCACAGCCGGGGCCGGCGCAGGTCCCGGGCATGGCCGGGCCCGGGCCCGACCCCCTCTCGGACCGGATGCGCGCCTTGCTCTCCCGCGCCACCGAGGACCAGCTGTCCGAGCAGCGCCGCGTCGCCGACGCGCTGTCCGACATCCGCATGCTCGTCGACGGTCTCGGTAACGAGCTGCGCGGCACGGCGTCGGCCGCCCGACTCGAGCGCCTCGGCGGTGAGCTCGCGACCGTCTCGCAGGAGCTCCGGACCTCCACCTCCGGCCTGTCCGAGCGCCTCGACCGCCTCGCGACCCGGGTCGACGACCTCGGCGGCGAGCGTGACGCGTCCGGTGACGCAGACGCGGCCGTCGCGGCCCTCGCCGCCGACCTGCGGGCGCAGAGCGCCTCCGTGGAGCGGGTCGGCGCCCTGCTGGGCTCGCTCGCCCCCGTCCTGTCCGGTCTCCAGGAGAGGGTGGCCGGACTCGACGAGCGGCTCTCCGTCCTCGCCGTGCTCCCCGAGCTGCGGGGCCGCCTCGCGGCGCTGGAGGACGTCGGTCCGGGAGTGCCCGCGGTGCGGACGGCCGTCGCGGAGCTGCGCGCCTCGGTCGACTCCCTCACCGACCGCTCCGACGGCGACCTCACCGTCGAGCTGCGCGGGGAGCTCTCCGCGCTCGCCGCGCGCATCGACGGGATGACCGGCGTCGACGCTCTGCGCCCTGACCTCGAGGGCCTGTCCACCAAGCTCGCAGCCCTGGGCGAGGCCGTCACGGCTCGCCCGGCCGACGACCCCGCCGAGCTCGCCGACCGGCTCCGCGACGGCGTCGTGGCCGCGCTGTCCGACCGGCTCGCTTCACTGGCCCCCACGTCCGACCCCGAGGTCACGGGGCGGCTGGACCGGCTCGACACCCGCCTGTCGGTCTTCGAGGAGCGACTGCTCGCCGTGGCGGAGCGCATCGGTGACATCGGTGACGCAGCGGGCGGGGTGCCCGCGCTCTCGACCGACGTGGCGTCCCTGCGCGCAGCCGTCCGCGACATCGCCGCAGCCAGTGCCCGCACCGACCCGACGGTCGCGCTGCAGGCCCTTCGCGAGGACGTCGAGGACGTCGGGAGCCGGCTCGCCGACATCACGCCCGCGTCGCCGGCTGTCGTCGCGCAGGCCGTCGCGGACAAGCTCGTCGACGCGCTCGCCCCGCGGGTCGCCGACGTCGTCCTGCACCGGCTCGGCTCCACGGTGGCCGAGCAGGTGGAGCCCGTCGTGCGTGCCCGTGTCGAGGCCGCGACGAGCGCGAGCGAGCAGCGCCTGGTCGCCCACGTCGACGAGGCCGTCCTCGCCCTCGCCGAGGCGCTTCTCAAGCGCCCGGTCCGCTCTCGCAAGTCGGCGGCGTCCGCGTCGGCTGCGCCCGCACCGACCCCCGAGCCGGCTGCCGACGCCGTGGCTCAGGACAGCAAGGCTCAGGACACCGAGGCCCAGGACAGCAAGGCTCAGGACACCGAGGCTCAGGACACCGAGGCCCAGGACACCGAGGCTCAGGACACCGAGGCCCAGGCTCCTCTCGACACGAATGCGGGTCAGGCCCCGATCGGGGCTACCGACGACGCCACCTCTACCTCCGCAGAGGCCCCGACCGCCGCAGACGCCCCGGACGCCCCGGACGCCCCGGACGCCCCGGCGACCTCCGCCGAGCCGCCGTCGGGCAACCGACGCCGAGCGAGCGCCCGGGTGCTGGACCCGACCCCGGGTCTGGACGAGGACGACAGCGACCCCCTCCCCGGTGTCGCGGACGGGGCTGAGGACCGCGAGCCGGGGCCGAGCCGGCGACCCACCCGCCCCCCCTTCACCCCCCGTGCCGCGGCGTCGCGGCCGACGACCCCGCGGCAGAAGGGCAACCCCAGCGCTGCCGCGCCCTCGGCGCAGCCGGAGCAGGGACGACCCACCCCACGCCCGAACAGGCCCGCCGGCAGCAAGCCCGCGCCCCCCACAGCTCCGCCCAAGGCCGCCCCGCCGAAGGCCAGCCCGGCCAAGGCCGATCCGTCAGAGGCCACTCCGCCCAGGAGCGGTCCGCGCCCGGCTGCGCCTGCTGCGGGGACACCCGGTGCGGCCGCACCGGACCCCTCGACATCGCGCCCCGCCACCACTACCCCGCCTGCCGCTCCGGCGAGCGATGAGCCCATGCGGGTCCGGCCGGCCGCTCCGCGACCTGTGCCCCCCGCTGCGGCGCCGCCTGCGCCCGAGCCTGACAAGAGACGGCCGTGGTGGCGGCCCGGCGGCTGAGCCGCGCCCCTTCCACCACAGGCCCCGCACACGACAGCAGGCCGGTCCCCGAGGGGACCGGCCTGCGTCGTACCTGCCTGTGACCAGCGCGAGCCAGTGACTAGCGCAAGGCGTCCTTGACCTTCTCGCCGGCCTGCTTGAGGTTGCCGACGGCCTCGTCCTTCTTGCCCTCGGCCTGCAGCGACTCGTCCTTCGTCGCGCCACCCACGCGCTGCTTCACGTCGCCCTCGACCTGCTGAGCGGCGTTCTTCATCTTGTCGACGGTGCTCATGGGGAGCCTCCTTCACTCGGTGACAGAGGTGTGCCCCCAACGGGAACGACGACACCGGCGGGTGAGAGGTGTCACCTCGAGGTCAGCGTGGGAGCGTCGAGGCATGGACCGCGACGTGAGGCGCACCGGCGGGGCCGCGACCGCGGTGCTGGCCGCGGCGCTCGTCGTGGCGCTGGCGGGCCCTGGCGGCCCGCAGGCCGGCGCAGCCCCGCCGTCCGCGCCTGTGCCGCTGGCACCCCTTGCGCCCTCGCTGTCAGACCCACCTCTCGCGCAGCCCAGCGCGGTCGTGCCCCCTCGCGCGCCCGTCCGCGCACCGGCGGTCGTCCGGCGCGGCAACGGTGATCTCGCGCGGGTCGCGGGCGCCGGCGCCCGGTCCGGCAGCGGTCCGCTGCGCCGCTACACCGTCGCGGTGGAGGGTGGCCTCGGCATCGACCCGGCCGGGTTCGTGCGCACCGTCGAGCGGGTCCTCGCCGACGAGCGCTCCTGGGGAGGTGGCGGTCGGCTGTCGTTCCAGCGGGTCGCCGACGGACCGGTGTCGTTCCGCGTCGTGCTGGCGAGCCCCACGACGACCGACCGGCTGTGCGCACCGCTGCGCACCAACGGCCGCTTCTCCTGCGGCACCGGCAGCACCGCCGTCGTCAACAGCATGCGGTGGCTGCGCGGCGCCGCGTCGTACGCCGGTCGGCTCGAGGCCTACCGGGCCTACGTCGTCAACCACGAGGTCGGCCACGCGCTCGGTCGGGGTCACATGTCCTGCCCTGGTCGGGGGCTGCCCGCACCGGTCATGGTGCAGCAGACGAAGGGCACCGGTGGCTGCGTCGCGCAGCCCTGGCCCTACCCCTGACCCCGTGTCCGGGAATCCCGGCGCCCCTGCGACCCTTGAGCCAGAGGAGAACAGCCCCGGATCGAGGAGTACGACGTGTCGCTGCCGCCCCTGGTCGAGCCCGCCGACGAGCTGACCCGTGACGAGGTCATGCGCTACAGCCGCCACCTGATCATCCCGGACGTCGCGACCGCCGGGCAGAAGCGGCTCAAGAACGCCAAGGTGCTCGCGGTCGGTGCGGGTGGGCTCGGCTCGCCGACCCTGATGTACCTCGCCGCAGCCGGAGTCGGCACCCTCGGGATCATCGACTTCGACATCGTCGACGAGTCCAACCTGCAGCGCCAGATCATCCACGGCCAGAGCGACATCGGCCGGCCGAAGGCGCACAGCGCCCGCGACAGCGTCCTGGAGATCAACCCGCTCATCACGGTCAACCTCCACGAGGAGCGGCTCGACTCGACCAACGTGATGGAGGTCTTCGCGCAGTACGACCTCATCGTCGACGGCACCGACAACTTCGCGACGCGCTACATGGTCAACGACGCGGCGTTCCTGCTCGGCAAGCCCTACGTCTGGGGCTCGATCTACCGCTTCGACGGCCAGGCGTCGGTCTTCTGGCCGACCGCGCCCGGTGTCGAAGCGCCCTGCTACCGCTGCCTCTACCCCGAGCCGCCGCCCCCCGGGATGGTCCCCTCGTGTGCCGAGGGCGGCGTCCTGGGCGTGCTGTGCGCGTCGATCGGCGCGATCCAGACCACCGAGGCCATCAAGCTCCTCACCGGCATAGGTGACCCGCTCGTCGGCTCGCTGATGGTCTACGACGCCCTCGAGATGACCTACCGCAAGATCAAGGTCCGCAAGGACCCCGAGTGCCCGCTGTGCGGCAAGAACCCCACCATCATCTCGCTCATCGACTACGACGCCTTCTGCGGTGTCGTGTCGGAGGAGGCGCAGGAGGCCGCCGCCGGCTCGACGATCCTCGCGACCGAGCTGAAGGCCAAGATGGACGCGGGCGAGGACTTCCTGCTCGTCGACGTCCGCGAGCCCGCCGAGTTCGAGATCGTGCGGATCCCCGGCTCCGTGCTCATCCCGAAGGGCGACATCCTCAACGGCAGTGCGCTGGCCGACCTGCCGCAGGACAAGCAGATCGTCCTGCACTGCAAGAGCGGCATCCGCTCCGCCGAGGCGCTCGCCGCGCTCAAGGCCGCGGGCCTCACCAACTCGGTGCACGTGCAGGGCGGCGTGCTCGCCTGGGCCGCCCAGGTCGACCCCTCGCTCCCGACCTACTGACGGGCCGACTGATGGCCCGCGCGGCCTCGGTGAGCGCGGGGCTGTCGGTCCGCCCGGGACCGGGCGGCGAGCCGAGCGCCTACTCCCGCGAGGTCCTCGAGGCGGTCGCCCACGTCCCCCGCGGCCAGGTCGCGTCCTACGGCGACATCGCCGAGTGGATGGGCCGTGGGACGGCACGCACCGTGGGGGCGGTGATGAGCCGCCACGGTCACGAGGTGGCCTGGCACCGCGTGGTGCAGGCGAGCGGGCGCCCCGCGGAGCCGCTGCTGCAGGAGGCGCTCGCGCTGCTGCGCGCCGAGGGCTGCCCGGTGGAGGGCGAGCGGGTCGTCATGGCGCGGGCCAGGTGGGACGGGCGCGAGGCATAGGCCGCTCGACCGTTGGGTAGGTACGTCAGCACAGCGGCTCCACCCAGTGCCCCCGCACTCTGTCGGGGTTGCCGCCCACCCGCTGTCTCCCCTCACCAGACGGAGTGTTCTCACCATGCGCCTGCGCACCCTGCTCGTCGGCAGCCTTGCCACTGCTGCCTCCCTCACCGGCACCGCCCTCGTGGCGTCCCCGGCCTCCGCCGCACCCGCCTTCGCACCGGCCGCCACGGCGACCGTCAAGCCCGGCGTGCAGACCTACACCCAGGGTGCCCAGTGCACCGCCAACTTCGTCTTCACCGACGGAGCCAGGGTCTTCATCGGCCAGGCCGCGCACTGCTCCGGCACCGGTGCGGCGACCGACACCAACGGCTGTGACGCGGGCTCGCTGCCGCTGGGCACGCCGGTCGAGGTCACCGGCGCGAGCAAGCCGGGCACGCTCGTCTACAGCTCGTGGCTCGCCATGCAGGCCAACAACGAGACCAACGGCGAAGCCTGCGACTACAACGACTTCGCGCTCATCGAGCTCGACCCTGCCGACGTCTCCCGCACCAACCCGAGCGTGCCGTTCTTCGGTGGCCCGACCGCGCTGGGCGCCGGCACGTCGTTCGGCGACAGCGTCTACAGCTACGGCAACTCCTCGCTGCGCTTCGGCATCAGCCAGACCTCGCCCAAGCGCGGGACGTCGCTCGGTGACAGCCCCGCGGGCTGGAGCACCACGGTCTACACCGTGACCCCCGGCATCCCCGGTGACTCCGGCTCGGGCTTCCTCGACGAGACCGGCCGCGCCTTCGGCACGCTGTCGACGGTCGCGCTCGCGCCGTTCGCCGGCAGCAACGGCGTGAGCAACCTCGCCAAGGAGCTCGCCTACGCCCAGGCCAACGGCTTCGCCGGCGTGACCCTCGTCCCCGGTGACGTGCCGTTCTCCGGCAGCCGCCTCGTCTAGCAGGCGCTTCACGTCGTACGACGAAGGCCGGTCCCTGAGAGAGGGGCCGGCCTTCGGCGTGCAGGGGGCCGGGCGGGTGTCGTACCCGCGTGATGGACTGCTGCGGTCGTGAGCACCCGTCAGCACACCCAGCCGCCCCAGCCGGGGCCCTACCGGCTGCTGCGCAACGCGCCACCGCCCGCGCGGGCCCTGCGGCCGGACGCCGCGCAGCAGGCCGTGCTCGACCACGGTGCGCGGGCCGGCTCCGGTCCGCTGCTCGTGCTCGCCGGTCCCGGCACCGGCAAGACCACGACGCTGGTCGAGCTGGTCGCCCGTCGGGTCGAGGCGGGGCTGCGCGCCGACGAGGTCCTCGTCCTCACCTTCAGCCGCAAGGCCGCGGGCGAGCTGCGCGACCAGATCACCGCGCGGCTCGGCACCCCCACGGCCGGTCCGTCGGCGTGGACCTTCCACGCCTTCTGCTACGCCCTGCTGCGCGAGCACGCGCCCCCGGACGCCTACGGCGTGCCGGTCCGGCTGCTGTCCGGCCCGGAGCAGGACGTCGCGCTGCGCGAGCTGCTGCGCGGCTCGCTCGAGCTCGGTCGCGCCTGGCCCGAGTCGCTGCGCCCCGCGGTCACGACGCGCGGCTTCGCGGAGGAGGTGCGCGGGCTGCTCAGCCGCGCCCGCGAGGTCGGCCTCGACCCCGACCAGCTCGGTGCGCTGGCCGTCCGCGAGGGCCGCGGCGACTGGGCGGCGCTGTCGTCGTTCTTCGGTGAGTACCTCGACGTCCTCGACGCGCAGGGTGCCCTCGACTACGCCGAGCTGGTCCACCGCGCGGTGCTGCTGGCCGAGCGCCCCGATGTCGCCGACCAGCTGCGCGGGCGCTTCGCCGCCGTCGTCGTCGACGAGTACCAAGACACCGACCCCGCCCAGGAGCGGCTGCTGCAGGCGCTCGCCGGGGGTGGCCGTGACCTCGTCGCCGTCGGCGACCCCGACCAGGCGATCTACGCCTTCCGGGGGGCGGAGGTGCGCGGGCTGCTCGACTTCCCCGACCGCTTCCCGACGACGACAGGCGCGCCTGCCCCCGTCCTCGCGCTGACGACCTGCCGGCGCAGCGGCGAGGCCTTGCTGGAGGTGTCGCGCCGGGTGGCCGCCCGCATCCCGGCGCCCGGGCTGCCGGTCGACCAGCTGCGACCCCACCGCGAGCTGCGGGCCGCCGAGGGCGCCCCGCCCGGCGATGTGGAGGTCCACACCCACCCGTCGGTCGGGGCGGAGGCTGACGCGGTCGCGGACCTGCTCCGCCGCGAGCACCTCGAGCGGGGCACCCCCTGGTCGCGGATGGCCGTCCTGGTCCGCTCCGGTGCCCGCTCCGTCCCGCTGCTGCGCCGGGTCCTCACCGCGGCCGGCGTCCCCCTCGACGTCGCCGGCGACGAGCTGCCGCTCGGGCAGGAGCCCGCGGTGGCGCCGCTGCTGCTCGCCCTGCGCGTCGCTGCCGACCCGACCGTGCTGACCGCCGAGGCTGCGCGCCAGCTGCTGCTGTCGCCGCTCGGCGGCGCCGACCCCGGTGCGCTGCGCCGGCTCGGGCGCGACCTGCGCGCTCTTGACCGGCTCGCCAACGAGCGCGACCCCGACGCGCCCTCGCGGCTGCCGGCCCCCTCGGCCGATCTGCTGCGCGAGGCGGTCGCGGACCCGCGCAGCCTCGTCGTGCTCGACCCTGCCGTGGTGCGGTCGGCGGTCCGGCTCGCCGCGCTGCTGGCCGCGGCGCGCAGGGTCCTGCCCGACGGCCCCGAGGCTGCGCTGTGGGAGCTCTGGAGCGGCTCGGCCTGGCCGACCCGACTCGAGTCCGCGTCGCTGTCCGGCGGCGCAGCCGGTCGGGCGGCCGACCGCGACCTCGACGCGGTGGTGGCGCTGTTCTCCCTTGTCGGGCGGGCCCAGGAGCAGCGCCCGGCGCTGTTCGCCCCTGGCACGGGGCACGACCCCGGCAAGGGCGTCGCTGCGCTGCTCGACGAGATCGAGGCGCAGCGGATCCCGGGCGACACCCTGTCCGAGACGGGGGTCCGCGGCGAGTCCGTGCGGCTGCTCACCGCCCACCGCAGCAAGGGGCTGGAGTGGGACGTCGTGGTCGTCACCGGTGTGCAGGAGGGCGTCTGGCCCGACCTGCGGCGCCGGTCCACGCTGCTCGAGACCGAGCGGCTCGGGGGCGACGAGCTGCGCGAGCCGACCGACCGCGCGAGCCTGCTCGCCGACGAGCGGCGCCTGTTCTACGTCGCGCTGACCCGCGCCCGCCGCCGGCTCGTCGTCACCGCCGTCGACAGCCCCGACGACGACGGGGAGCGGCCGTCGCGGCTGCTCGCCGAGACCGGCGTCGAGGTCCGCCAGCACCTCGACCGGGTCGCCCGCCCACTGTCGCTGCCGTCGCTGGTCGCGACCCTGCGCCGCCGCGCCGTCGACCCCCGCAGCACCCCGGCGATGCGCCGCGCTGCCGCGGCCCGGCTGGCCCGGCTCACCGTCGCGGTCGACGACACCGGTGCCCCGCTCGCCCCCGCGGCGAGCCCCGACCGCTGGTGGGGCCTGGTCGAGACCACCACCTCCGAGCACCCCGTGCTCGGCGCGGGCGAGCCGGTCCGGCTGTCGGGCACGTCGCTGTCCGGGCTCGACGAGTGCCCGCTGCGGTGGTTCCTCGAGCACGAGGTCCACGCCGACTCACCGGCCAGCACCGCGATGGGCTTCGGCGGGGTCCTGCACGCCCTCGCCCACGAGGTCGCCACCGGGCAGACACCCCCGGAGCTCGACGTCCTCATGACCCGGCTCGACAAGGTCTGGTCCCAGCTGGCCTACGACGCGCCGTGGCAGTCCCGCCAGCAGCACGACGAGGCCCGTGCCGCCCTGCAGCGCTTCCTCATCTGGCACAGCGCGTCCCGCGGCCGCACCCTCGTCGCCACCGAGATCGGCTTCGACGTGCCCGTCGAGGCAGGGTCGGGGGAGCACGCCGCCACCGTCCGACTGCGCGGCTACATGGACCGCGTCGAGCTCGACGAGGACGGCCGGGTCCACGTCGTCGACCTCAAGACCGGCAAGAGCGCGCCGGGCAAGAAGGACCTCGAGACCCACGCCCAGCTCGGCACCTACCAGCTCGCGGTGCGCGAGGGCGCGCTCGACGAGCACGTCGCCACCCGCGAGGTCGGCGGCGCCGAGCTCGTCATGCTGCGGCTCGACGGGCCCGACGGCCCGAAGGTCCCCCAGCAGCCGGCCCTGCCGCCCGGCCGCAGCTGGGTCGAGGACCTGCTCGACGCCGCGGTCCGCCGGGTGCTCACCGAGTCCTTCCCGCCCAGCCCGCAGGAGCGCTGCGACCGGTGCGCGTTCCGACGTGCCTGCCCCGCGCAGCCCGACGGCCGGCAGGTGGTGGAGTGAGCACCCCAGCACGTCCCTCGCTGCGCTCACGACGCGCCGGGGACCCCGCATGACTCCCGACGACCTGTGCCGCCTGCTCGACGTGCCCTTCACCGACGAGCAGCTCGCGGCCGTCACCGCGCCGCTCGCCCCCGGCCTCATCGTCGCGGGCGCCGGCTCGGGCAAGACCACCGTCATGGCCGCCCGGGTCGTCTGGCTGGTCGGCACCGGGCAGGTCGAGCCCGAGCGGGTCCTCGGCCTCACCTTCACCAACAAGGCCGCGGCCGAGCTGGCCGGACGCGTCACCAAGGCCCTCGCCAAGGCGGGCCTCGCGACCCGCGCCGACAGCCCGGTAGACGACGACTCCGGCGAGCCGGTGGTCTCGACGTACCACTCCTATGCCGGCCGGCTCGTGACCGAGCACGGGCTCCGGCTTGGCGTCGAGCCGCGCGCCCGGCTGCTCGCCGACGCCACGCGCTACCAGCTCGCCGCCCGTGTCCTGCGGCGCCACCGCGGCCCGGTCGTGTCGCTGACCAGGCCCATGTCGATGCTCGTCGGCGAGCTCGTCTCGCTCGACGCCGAGCTGTCCGAGCACCTCGTCGACCCGGCCGACCTGGTCGCCTGGGACGCCACGTGGACGGCCCTGCTCGAGCAGCGCTGCGCCGACGCCGCCGGGCAGAAGGGCCACAAGACCCACTGCGACACCCTCATGAAGTACGCCGGGGCGGCCCGCCAGCGGGCCGAGCTGGCCGAGCTGGTGCTCTCCTACCGCGACGCCAAGCGCGACCTCGACGCGGTCGACTTCGGCGACCAGGTCGCACTCGCCGCCCGGCTCGCGGAGGACGTGCCCGAGGTCGCCGAGCTGGAGCGGGCGGCCGCTTGTGTGGTGCTGCTCGACGAGTACCAGGACACCTCCGTCGCCCAGCGACGGATGCTGGTCGGGCTCTTCGGCGGGCACCCCGTCACCGCCGTCGGGGACCCGTGCCAGGCCATCTACGGCTGGCGCGGCGCGTCGGTGTCCAACCTCGACGGCTTCCCCGAGCACTTCGCCGCGGGGGAGCGCGCCCCGGTCTTCAGCCTGTCGGTCAACCAGCGCTCCGGGGGCCGGCTGCTGCAGCTGGCCAACCGGGTCGCCGACGCCCTGCGGTCCCGGCACACCGTCGTCGAGCTGCGCGCCCCGTCGGCGAAGGCGGAGCTGGGCCGGGTCGTCACGGCGCTGCACGAGACCTGGCGCGACGAGGTCGAGTGGGTCGCCGACCAGGTCGAGGCCGCCCACGCCGAGGGCACCACGTGGGGCGAGATCGCCGTGCTCGTGCGGGCCCGCAAGGACTTCGCCGACCTGCATGCCGTGCTCGCGGCGCGGGGCGTGCCCGTCGAGGTCGTCGGTCTCGGGGGCCTGCTGCAGCTGCCGGAGGTCGCCGACGTCGTCGCGACCCTCGAGGTGGTCGAGGAGCCGACGGCCAACGCCGCGCTGCTGCGGCTGCTCACCGGCCCGCGCTGGCGGCTCGGCGTGCGCGACCTCGCCCAGCTCGGGCGGCGCGGCAAGGAGATGCTCGTCAGCGGTGTGCGCGACCCGGGCCTCGACGACGTCGAGCCGCCCGAGCTCGACGAGACCGACCTCGACGTCGATGACACCGCGCTCGAGGAGGCGGTGGCCGGCATCGACCCGTGTGACGTCGTCTCGCTCGCCGACGTCCTCGACCGGCCCGGTCACCAGGGCTGGTCGCTCGAGGGACTGCAGCGCGTCACCGCCCTCGCCGCCGAGCTGCGCCACCTGCGCGCCCACCGCGGCGAGCCGCTGCTCGACCTGGTCCACCGGGTCGTCGAGGTGAGCGGTCTCGACGTCGAGCTGGCCGCCTCGCCGGAGGCGGTGGAGGCCCGCCGTCGCGAGTCGCTGTCGGCGTTCCTCGACGTCGTTGCGGGCTTCTCCGACCTCGACGGCGAGACCTCGCTGACGTCGTTCCTCTCCTTCCTGCGGGCCGCCGAGGAGCACGAGCGCGGCCTCGACGCCGTCGCGCCCAGCGGCGCCGACGCTGTGCAGCTGCTCACCGCCCACCGCGCCAAGGGCCTCGAGTGGGACGTCGTCGTCTGCCCCGACCTCACCAAGGGCGTGTTCCCGGCCGACACCCTCAAGGGACGGTGGACCACGACGGCGGCGGTCCTGCCCGGGCCGCTGCGCGGGGACGCGCTCGACCAGCCCACGCTCGACGAGGAGCTCGACAAGGCGGCGGTGTCGTCGTACGACGTCGCCTGTCGCGAGCACCTCGAGCGGGAGGAGCGCAGGCTCGGCTACGTCGCCTTCACCCGCGCGCGCCGGCTGCTCGTCGGCAGCGGTCACTGGTGGGGACCCACCCAGAAGCGGCCCCGGGGGCCGTCGCCGTTCCTCGCCGAGCTGCGCGAGCACGCGCTCGCCGGCCACGGCGACGTCGCGGCCTGGGTCGAGGAGGTCGACGCCGACGCGGGCAACCCGCTGCTCGTCGAGGCGGCCGACCACGTCTGGCCGGCGCCCTACGCCCCGGAGCCGCTGGCCCGGCGGCAGGCCGCCGCCGCGCAGGTCCGTGACGACGTCGCGCTGCTCGCCGCACGGCAGCCGCTCGAGGAGGACACCGGCCTGCTGTCGTGGGAGCGCGAGGAGCTGGCCCGGCTCGACCGGGAGGCCGCGCTGCTGCTCGACGAGGAGCGGGCCGCGCGCTCTGCGGTGCGGGAGGTGCGACTGCCCGCGTCGCTGTCGGCGTCGCAGGTCGTCCGGCTGCAGGCCGACCCTGACGGCTTCGCCCGCGAGCTCGCCCGGCCGATGCCCCGGCCCCCGGCTCCGGCGGCCCGGCGCGGGACCCGCTTCCACGCCTGGGTGGAGACGCTGTTCGACGCCCGCCCGCTGCTCGACGCCGACGAGCTGCCGGGGGCGGAGGACGACGCGGTCGGCACCGACGAGGACCTCGCCGCGCTGCAGGAGGCCTTCCTCGCCTCGCCGTGGGCGTCGCTGCGGCCGTACGCGGTCGAGGCGCCCTTCGCGCTGCCGCTCGCCGGTCGGGTCGTGCGCGGCCGCATCGACGCGGTCTACGCGCTGGGTGACGGCCGGTGGAAGGTCGTCGACTGGAAGACCGGCCGCGAGGCCGCCGACCCGCTGCAGCTGGCCGTCTACCGCCTCGCCTGGGCTGCGCTCGCCGGAGTCGAGCCGTCAGCCGTCGACGCGTCCTTCCTCTACGTCCGCACCGCCACAGAGGTCGTCCACGACGACCTGCCCGGCCGGGCCGCGCTGGAGGCGCTCCTGCGCGGCGATGTCAAGGCGGAGCCGCTCACTCTGCTGTGAGGCAGGAACGCGCGGGTGGGGCGTCGAAGTAGCGCTGGACAGCCCCCGATCCCAGGAGCACCTGTGTCGCGCCGCCTGCCCACCGCCCTGATCGCCTCCGCCGCCCTCGTCTGCGGCGGGGCGGCCGCACTCGCCGCGCCCAGCGCTGCGCCCGCGCCGCTGCGCCTCGCGCCCATCGAGGAGTCGCTGCTCGACGGCGGGATGCAGCGCGGGTTCGTCGAGCTGTCCTCCACCGCGACGGCGGCGGACCTCACGGCGATCTTCGCCGCCGGTGTCGTCAAGGCGCACCCGTTCCGGATCGTGCCGCAGGTCGCCGTGGTCGCGCCCAGCAGCGCCTTCCGCGCGTTGGCTGCGCTGCCGGGCGTCGTACGCCTGCAGGAAGACCACGGCATCAAGCTCAACCTCGACAAGAGCAAGGCGGCGCTCGGCGTCCCGACCGTGCGCGCCCCGAAGCCCAAGGGCCTCGGCTTGACCGGCAAGGGCGTGCGGGTCGCGGTCATCGACACCGGCATCGACGGCACCCACCCCGACTTCGCCAACCTGCTGCACGCCTACAACACCGAGTTCGCCTGGCTGACCGAGCCCGTGCAGGACGGCCTCTACGGCCAGGAGGCCTTCGAGCTGACCGAGCAGTACGGCAGCATCGACGAGAGCGGCCATGGCACCCACGTCGCGTCGACCGTCGCCGGCCAGGGCCAGGCCGCCCTCGACGCCGGCCTCGAGGAGGACATGACAGGCGTCGCCCCCGGCGCCGAGCTCGTGACCTACAAGATCGCCGGCGCCACCCAGACCGCGGCCGACCTCGGCTGGGAGCAGAACGCCATGGTCGCGATCGAGCACATCGTCGAGCACAGCGACGAGCTCAAGATCAAGATCGTGTCCAACTCGTGGAGCATCTACGAGGTCGACGACCCCGACGTCGAGCCGACCATCCAGATCATCCGGGCGGCGTCGCGCCGCGGCCTGCTCTTCACGTTCGCGGCCAGCAACGACGGTCCGGCTGACCAGACCGTCGGCTGGCCCGGCGCGACCGGCGAGGTGCTCACCGTCGCCTCGACCATCAAGACCAAGCCGTTCGGCGTCTCGTCGTTCTCGAGCCGCGGCTACCAGGTCGATGTCGCCGCCCCGGGCTCGTCCATCACCGCGGCCAAGGCGGCCCTCGCGAGCTACGTCCCCGAGTCCCGGTTGGGTGCGGCCGCGCCGTTCTACGCCTCGATCTCCGGCACGTCGATGGCGACCCCCCACGTCGCCGGCGTCCTCGCGCTGCTCGCCGAGGCCAACCCGAAGCTCACCCCGACCCAGCTCAACGAGGTCATCGAGCGCACCGTCACCGACCTCGGCGACACGGGCAAGGACCACAGCTACGGCTGGGGCTTCGTCGACGCGATCAAGGCCAGCAAGGTCGCCCTGTGCCTGGCCAAGAAGCCCGGCGCGGAGTCCTGCTTCACCGCCAACAAGGCGATGGCCAAGAAGAAGTGGGCGCTGGACTGGGACGACAAGGGCAACAAGAGCCGTACGTCGCAGAGCTGACCCGCAGCGGGCCGACCCGCCCGCCCGAACGGACTCCACGGGGCCGCACCGTCACGGTGCGGCCCCGCGGCATGTCCGGGCCTGTCCGGGCGCCCCGCCCCCCGCCCCCCGCTCACCCACCCGCCCACCCGCCCACCCACCCGCCCACCCGCCCGCCTGGGATTGGGCGGGTTTCATCGGCGTGGCGGACTGCGACACGCCGCCAAGAGCCACCCAATCGAGCCGGGGCGGGGCGGGGCGGGGCGGGGCGGGGCGGGGCGGGGCGGGGCGGGGCGGTCAGAGGTCGATCGCGAGGGCCCGGTGGTCCGACACGGGCAGCGGCGGCGTCGAGACCCTGCGCACCGGCGGCAGGTTGCCGTGACCCAGCACGTGGTCGAGTTGGATGCGCGGCCCGTTGCTCGGGTAGGTCGGGGCGCTCGCCAGTGATCGCCATCCGCCCGACAGCAGCTGCGGGAACGGCGGCGGCATGTTGAGGTCGCCCAGCAGCACCTTCGGCCCCGGCAGGTCCGCGAGCGCCGCGAGCAGCTTGCGGAGCTGCACGCCGTTCCAGACCGGCACGAACGACAGGTGCGTGGTCGCGATGGTCATCACGCCGAGCGGCGTCTCGACGACCGCGGCGAGACCGATCCGCGGCTCGTCCTGCAGCAGGATCCACTTCCGGGTGCCCGGCAGCATGATCGGGCTCTTCACCGGGGCGGCGGGCAGGGTGACGACGCGCCAGTCCAGGACGGGGAACCTCGAGACCAGCCCCACGCCGTACGACGCGGAGGTCTCGTCGAGGTCCGCATCCGTGGCCGCGCGCCAGACCTCGCCGGGGGTCCCGACCAGAGCCGGCACGAAGCGCCACGCGACCGCACCGCCCGCCTCGGCGACCTCGGCGGTGAGGTCGCGCAGGTCCGAGCGCGGCTGCGCGCGGTCGACCTCCTGCAGGCCGAGGACGTCCGCGTCGAGCTCGGTGACGGAGTCGCGCAGGCGGCCGGGGTCGCACGCGAAGTCGGTGATGGAGCGGCCGTGCAGCAGGTTCAGGGTCGCGAGGCGCACCTGGCAGACGCTATCGCCGTGGTCTCGCCCGGCGCCGACAGGAGAGTCAGCGGGTGATCGGGGGGTAGGGGCCACGCCATGAGCATCTCTGGCCCGATGACCGCCCTCGCCCTCGTCTGCACGCTGAAGCCCTCGCCTGCGCCGTCCAGCGCCGCCCGGCTCGCCGATGTGCTCCTGCAGCCCTTCGCCGACGCCGGCTGGCAGTCCTCGTCGCTGCGGATGGTGGACCACCTGGTCCGCCCCGGCACCGCGACCGACGAGGGCGACGGCGACACGTGGCCGACGCTGCGCGCGCGGGTCGACGAGGCCGACGTGCTGCTGCTCGTCACGCCGATCTGGAACGGCCAGCCGGCCTCGCCCTACCTCCAGGTCGCCGAGCGGCTCAACGCCGTGCTGTCCGAGAAGGACGACGCGCAGCGCACCCCGCTGTTCGGCAAGGTCGGCGTTGTCGGGGTCGTCGGCAACGAGGACGGTGCCCGCCACGTCGGCGGGATCGGGATGGCCGCGCTGTCCGAGCTCGGCCTGACCTTCGCCGCGGTACCGCTCGCCTACTACCTCGGCGAGGACCTCGTCGAGCAGGACGAGGTGCCCGACAGCGTGACCGAGATGGCTGCCCGCACCGGCTCCAACGCGATCCACCTCGCCGGGCTGCTGAAGGGGTCGGTCTACCCCGGCGTCTGAGCGAGGTGCGGCAGGAGCAGCCCGGCGAGGTCGTCGCCTGCCTCCTCCGGCACCCAGTGGCAGACTCCGGGCAGCACCTCGAAGCGGTAGGGCCCTGTGCACCACGCGGCGGTGCCCTCGGCGCCGGCGCGACCCAGCGCGCGGTCCTGGTCGGACCACACGTGCATCGTTGGCACCGTCACCGCGGGCGTGTCGCCGATGTCCTCGAGTCGCTGCGCGGCGTACCACCGCAACCACGCGTCCAGGGCTCCTGGCTCCCGCGCGGCGCGCACCATCGCGTCGACGTCGACCGCGGACGGCGACTCCCCGAACAGCGACCGCAAGGCCGCGGCGTCATCGGCCAGGAGCTCCACGGCGTACGACGGGCGTGCGAAGTCGCGCATGTAGAGCGAGCGTGCCCGCTGGTCGTCGTCGGTGCGCAGCGCCTCGACGAACGCCCGCGGGTGCGGAACCGACACGGCCGTCAGAGTGCGCACCCGGTCCGGGTGGCGGGCGCCGAGCTGCCACGCGACCGCCGCGCCCCAGTCGTGGCCCACCACATGAGCGCGAACGATCCCGAGCGCGTCGAGCAGGCCCAGGGCATCCTCGACGAGCCGCGGCAGCCGGTAGTCCTCCACGTCGAGCGGCCGGGCACCCGGGGAGTAGCCACGCTGGTCGGGGGCGACGACCCGGTAGCCGTGCAGGTGGGGGACGACGAGCCGCCACGAGTGCGAGGTCTGCGGGAAGCCGTGCAGCAGCAGGACCGCGTCCCCCTCCCCGCCTGTGTCGAGGACGTTGAAGACCAGCTCACCGACCGGCACCTGTCGCATGGTCCGACCCTAGGGTGAGCGGGTGCGGACGTCGTGGCGCGACTACCTGGGCGACTTCCACGCGGAGCGCCCCGGCATCACCGAGCAGCTGCTCGACCGGGCCCGTGACGACCGGGGGCGCACGCCCTACGACTGGGTCGCCGACGCGGTGCCCCGAGGCACGGCCGTGCTCGACCTCGCCTGCGGCAGCGCGCCGCTCGCCGAGCGGCTCGTCGCGTCGTACGTCGGGATCGACCTGTCCGCGTCCGAGCTCGCGCTCGCCGCGCGCAAGGGTGCTCCCGTCGTGCAGGGCGACGCCACGCGACTGCCCGTCGCCGACGACGCGGTCGACGTCGTCGTCGTGTCGATGGCGCTCATGCTCGTGCCGCTCGCCCCCACGCTGGTGGAGGTCCGGCGCGTGCTTCGACCGGGTGGTCGGCTGGTCGCGCTCCTGCCGACCACCGGTCCGATGCCCCCGCGCGACCTGCTGCGGTTCGCGCGGCTGTGCGTCGCGCTGCGCCAGCGCGGACTCGACTACCCCAACGACGCGGAGCTCACCGACGGCGTGCCAGGCTTCACGACCGTCCTCGACGAGCAGCGCGGCTTCGTCGTCGAGCTCGACACCGCTGACACTGCGCAGATGCTGCTGCGCTCGCTCTACCTGCCCGAGGTCGGTGATGAGCGGATGGCCCACGGCGCCGCGGTCGTGAGCCGCTGGGTCGGCAGCACCATGACGACCCCGCTGCGGCTGCTCGTCGCCGAGCCCGGAGCATGATGGGCGCATGAGCGTGCTCGACGAGTCCACCGGTGCGGCCACCCACGAGGTGACCAACCAGCCGCCGCCCCTGGTCGGCCATGACGTCGCCGACGACCCGGCGCTGCTCGAGGGCGTCGCCCGTGAGGGGGCCTCCTGGTACCTCGACGACCTGCACCGCGTCGGCGTCATGGCCGGGTCGGAGGAGGTGCAGCGCTGGGGTGACGAGGCCAACCGCGTCGAGCCGGTCCTGCGCACCCACGACCGCTTCGGTCACCGCGTCGACGAGGTCGAATTCCACCCGTCCTGGCACCGGCTGCTCGACGTCGCCGTCGCCGAGGGCCTCGCCGGAGCGCCGTGGACCGACGACCGCCCCGGTGCCCACGTCGCGCGGGCTGCAGGCTTCTTCACATGGGGCCAGGCCGAGGCGGGTCACGGGTGCCCCGTCTCGATGACCTACGCCGTCGTGCCCGCGCTGCGGACCACCCCGGAGCTCGCGGCGGTCTACGAGCCGCTGCTCACCAGCCGCGTCTACGACCCGGGCCTGCGCACGCCGACGACCAAGCGCGGCCTGCTCGCCGGCATGGGCATGACCGAGAAGCAGGGCGGGTCCGACGTCCGCGCCAACACCACGACCGCGGTGGAGGCCGGTGACGGGACCTGGCTGCTGCGCGGCCACAAGTGGTTCACCAGCGCGCCGATGTGCGATGTCTTCCTGGTCCTCGCGCAGGCACCGGCGGGGCTGTCGTGCTTCCTCGTGCCGCGGGTGCTGCCCGACGGCAGCCGCAACACCTTCCGGATCCAGCGGCTGAAGGACAAGCTCGGCAACCGCTCCAACGCGAGCAGCGAGCCGGAGTTCGACGGGACCGTCGCCGGGCTCGTCGGCGAGGAGGGCCGCGGGGTCCGCACCATCATCGAGATGGTCGCGATGACCAGGCTCGACTGCGTGGTCGGCTCCGCGGCCGGGACCCGCGCCGCGGTCGTGCAGGCCGTCCACCACGCCCACCACCGGTCGGCCTTCGGGTCGCGGCTGGTCGACAAGCCGCTGATGCGGGCCGTGCTCGCCGACCTGCAGGTCGAGTCGGAGGCTGCGACGACGCTGGCGATGCGGCTCGCCGGCGCGGTCGACCGGCGGGAGAGCGCCTTCGCGCGGCTCGCCGTGCCGGTCGGCAAGTACTGGGTCTGCAAGCGCCAGCCGACCGTCGTGGCCGAGGCGCTGGAGTGCCTCGGTGGCAACGGCTACGTCGAGGAGTCCGGGATGCCGCGGCTCTACCGCGAGGCACCGCTCAACGGCATCTGGGAGGGCTCGGGCAACGTCCAGGCGCTTGACGTGCTGCGCGCCATGGCCCGCTCGCCCGAGGCGGTCGAGGCCTTCTTCGAGGAGGTCGGCCTGTCCCGCGGCGTCGATCCGCGACTCGACACCGCGGCCGACGGTCTGCGCGAGGGGCTCTCGGACCTGGGCGACCTCGAGGCCCGCGCCCGTCGCCTGGTCGAGCGGATGGCCCTGGTGCTGCAGGGCTCGCTGCTCGTCCGCTGGTCGACCCCGGCCGTGGCGGACGCCTTCTGCGCGAGCCGCCTCGCGGGCGACTGGGGCCATGCCCTGGGCACCCTGCCGCGCGGCGTCGACACCGCGGGGATCCTCGACCGGGTCTGAGCCGAGGCCCCGCCGGGAGGTCAGCGCTCGACGGTGCGCATGTCCGGGCAGTACAGCCAGGTCCTCAGACCTCCAGCAGGCGCGCGGGGACGATCGTCACGGGGAACGGCAGCTCGACGCTGATCGCCTCCTCGCCCACTGCCAGGCCGCGCTCGACGTAGTCGTCGCCGTCCAGCTCGAGGACCCGCAGCGACGGGGCGTCGACGTCGAGCAGCCAGTACGACGCGATGCCGAGGCGGGCGTACTCCCTGCGCTTGCGGACCGCGTCCCGACTGGCCGTCGACGGGGACCGCACCTCCACGGCGAGCAGCGGCAGGTCGCCGTTCTCGATGAGCGCGAACTCCCTGCGCACCACCGTGACGTCCGGCTCGAAGTGCGTGGCGTCCGGGTCGTCCACATTGATCGGAATGGAGAAGACGGCCAGGTGGCCAGGACACGTGGCCCGCAGTGCATCGCCGATCGTGAGGCAGCCCCATTGGTGCCTCCTCCGAGCAGTCGGGCTCACGAGGAGCTCGCCGTGGACGAGCTCGTAGCGCCGGCCGTCCTTCGGCAGGTCCTCGAGGTCGGCGATCGTGTAGCGCCGCTCGAGGTCCACCGTCCCACCGCTCATGCTCCCCATCGTCGGCCTCCTCTCTGCCGCTGTCGAGCGTCTCAGCGGATGGCGTCCTTTGCTGCGGCTGTCCACAGGCTCGGCTAGCGTCGTCAGGGTGCCGACCCCGACAGCTGCGAAGACGTCCGCCAGCCCGCGCCGTGCGACCCGTCCGGTGGGGCAGGGGACAGCCGCGCTGAACCCGTCGTACGACGTGGTCCGCACGACCCTCGGCAACGGCCTGCGGGTGCTCGTGCAGCCCGACCGCAGCAGCCCGGTCGTCGCGGTCGCCGTCTACTACGACGTGGGCATGCGCTCCGAGCCCGAGGGCCGCACCGGCTTCGCGCACCTCTTCGAGCACCTGATGTTCCAGGGCTCGGCGAGCCTCGCCAAGAGCGAGCACTTCACCTACGTGCAGGGCAGCGGCGGGACCCTCAACGGCTCGACGCACGTCGACTACACCAACTACTACGAGGTGCTGCCGAGCAGCGCGACCGAGCTCGCGATGTTCCTCGAGGCGGACCGCATGCGGTCGGTCGCGCTGACCCAGGACAACCTCGAGAACCAGGTCGCGGTCGTCAAGAACGAGATCAAGGTCAACGTCCTCAACCGCCCCTACGGCGGCTTCCCGTGGCTGCTCATCCCGCCGGTGGTCTACGACGACTTCGCCAACAGCCACAACGGCTACGGCGACTTCGTCGACCTGGAGAGCGCCACCCTCGACGACGCCCAGGGCTTCTTCGACCGCTACTACGCACCCGGCAACGCCGTGCTCGTGGTGTGCGGCGACGTCGACACCGAGCAGGTGCTCGGCTGGGCTGAGCAGCACTTCGCCGACATCCCGGCGCGCGCCGTGCCGGAGCGCCCGAGCTTCGCCGAGCCGTGGCCGACCGCCGAGCGCCGCGAGGTCGTCACCGACCACCTCGCGCCGACGCCCGCCGTCGCCGTCGCCTGGAGGGTCCCGGACCCGTCCGACCTCGCGACCTACCTGCCCTACCTCGTGCTCGCCGAGGTCCTCACCGACGGCGACGCGGCGCGGCTCAACCGCCGGCTGCTGCTCGAGGACCGCAGCGTCACGAGCGTCGGCGGCTACCTCGGCCTGCTCGGCGACCCGCTTGACGCCCGCGACCCGACGCCGCTGCTGCTCGAGGTGCACCACCCGAGTGAGACCCCGGTCGACGTCGTCCTCGACACCATCAGCGAGGAGATCGCCCGGTTGGCCGAGCACGGCCTCGAAGACGGCGAGCTGCAGCGCACCGTGGCCCGGCTCACCGCGCGCTACCTGCGGGAGGTCGACCCGGTCCTCGGTCGCGCCCTGCACCTGGCCGTCTTCGAGCAGCAGCGCGACCGCGCCGAGCTCGTCAACGAGCTGCCCGGCCTGCTCGCCGCTGTCACCGATGCGCAGGTGCAGGCCGCCGCTGCCACCCTCACCCCCGACACCCGGACCGTGCTCGAGCTGCGTCCGGCCACGACCGGAGAGGCGTCCGCGTGACCGCCCCGACCGTTTCCCAGTCCCGGCCCGTCCCGGCCCTCGCGAAGGCCCGCCCACCGAAGCTGCCGTCGGTCGCCGAGCGCACCCTCGACAACGGCCTGCGTGTCCTGGCCGTCCGGCGGCCCGGTGTGCCGCTGGTCGAGCTGCGGCTGCGGGTGCCGTTCGCCGGCCCCAGCGGCAAGAAGCAGGAGGCCCACACCGCTCAGGCCCAGCTGCTCGGCGACACGATGCTGCTCGGCACCGAGCGCCGCGACGCGGCTCGCATCGCGGTCGACCTGCAGGGCCTCGGCGGCCAGCTCAACGCGACCGTCGACGCCGACCGGCTCGGGATGGGTGGCTCGGTGCTCGCCACCGGCCTGCCCGGTCTGCTCACGCTGCTCGGTGAGCTGCTGACCAGCGCCAGCTATCCCAAGGACGACGTCGTCGGAGAGCGCGACCGGCTGGTGCAGGAGCTCGCGATCTACCGCTCGCAGCCTGCGGTCCTCGCCCGCGAGGCCCTGCTGCACCGGCTCTACGGCGACCACCCCTATGGCCGCGACCTGCCCACCGCCGAGGCCGTCGAGGGTGTGAAGCCCTCGCAGCTGCGCGCGCTGCACGCCAAGCGGGTCGCGCCGCAGGGCTCCGTGCTGGTCCTCGTCGGTGACCTCCCGCCCGCCCGGCTGATCGCCCTCGTCGAGAGCGCGCTCGCCGGCTGGACCACCGTGTCCCCGGCTGCCACCACGCCCGCCCTGCCGACGCCGGAAGTAGGGCCGGCGCTGCTCGTCGACCGCCCGGGCGCGGTCCAGACGACGATCCGCATGGCGCGCCCGGTGCCGTCGCGCACCGCGCCGGACTTCGCGGCGCTGAGCCTGGCCAACCTCGTCTTCGGCGGCTACTTCTCCAGCCGATGGGTCGCCAACATCCGTGAGGACAAGGGCTACACCTACAGCCCGCACGCCGTCATCGAGCACCCGCCGGCCGGCTCGCGGCTGACGCTGTCGGCCGACGTGACGACCGGGGTCACCGGTCCGTCGCTGCTCGAGACGTCCTACGAGCTGGGCCGGGTCGCGACCGTGCCCGTCGCCCAGGACGAGCTCGACCAGGCGCGTCGCTACGCCATCGGCTCGCTCGCGCTCGGGACCTCCTCGCAGGCCGGCCTCGCCTCCACGCTGTCGCTGCTGGCCGGCAGCGGCCTCGGGGTCGAGTGGCTGCGCGACCACCCGAAGGCACTGGCCGCCGTCACCGTCGACGACGTCCTCGCCGCCGGCGAGGCCTACCTCGCGCCGACGACCTTCACCACGGTGCTCGTGGGTGACGCCGAGCAGGTCGCCGGTCAGGTCGGTGCGGTCACGCCCTTCGTCACCGGGTGAGGCAGGTACCTGCGCTGTCGCGCAGCACCGTCGACCGTGACGCCGCGACCCGCGACGACCCGGCGGCGCTGGCCCGTGCGTGGGAGACAGCCCAGGTCCTGGTGGTGTCGGAGGGTCGCGCGCTCGTCGACGGCACCGACCTCGTCCTCGTCGACGCCGTCGACGCCCCGGACGGCCTGCGCGTCTACCTCGGCAGCGAGGCCGGGCGGGCGGTCTTCGCCGTCGTCGGCGAGCTGCCCCGCCGGCTCGGCGCGAAGCCGCAGGGGCTGCGGGAGGTCGGCGCCGTGCTGTCCGACCGCGACGCGGGCCTGCTCGTGCATGCGGTCGGCGTCACGAACTGGCACGCCACGCACGTCCGCTGCCCGCGCTGCGGCGCCCCGACGACGCCGGTCAAGGGCGGCTCTGTCCGCCAGTGCGAGGTCGACGGCAGCGAGCACTTCCCCCGCACCGACCCGGCCGTGATCATGCTGGTCACCGACGGCGCCGACCGCTGCGTGCTGGGCCGGCAGCCGGTCTGGCCGCCAGGCCGCTTCTCGACGCTGGCGGGCTTCGTCGAGCCGGGTGAGTCCGCCGAGCAGGCCGTGGTCCGCGAGGTCCTCGAGGAGGTCGGTCTCCCGGTCCGCGACGTCCGCTACACCGGCAGCCAGCCATGGCCGTTCCCGTCGTCGTTGATGCTCGGGTTCACCGCGGTCTGCGACGGCGACCTCGAGCCCCTGGCCGCCGACGGCGAGCTCGACGACGCTCGCTGGTTCACCCGCGACGAGCTGCGCGGCGCGGCGCTGTGGGACGGCCGCGAGGGCCCGGTCATGCTCCCCACCTCGGTGTCGATCGCCTACCGCCTCATCACCGACTGGGTCGAGCAGGGCTGAGGGCTCCCCCACGGGCCGACAGGAGTACGCCGGGGCGCGTCCGGGTGTGGGTCGACCCGTGCTGGGGGAGGACCTGGTGCATGGGGGTCGGAGCGGTCGCGCGCGAGGCGCACGGGAGCACGGTGGTCGACCGGCTGGCCCGGGCCGGCCTGGTGAGTCGTGGCGTCGTCTACCTCGTCGTCGGGATGCTCGCCCTGTCGGTGGTCCTCGGCGGCGACGAGCGCACCGACAAGGCCGGCGCACTGCGGGCCATCGCCGACCGGCCGCTCGGCGAGCCACTGCTCGTCGTGATGGTCGTCGGCTTCCTCGGCTACGCCGCCTGGCGGTTGCTGTCCGCGGCGGTCGGCCACCGAGACGACGACGAGCCCAAGCGCACCGGCAAGCGGCTGCTGTCGCTGGGCCGCGGCCTGTTCTACGCCGGTGTGGCGGTGACGACGGTCCGCTTCCTCGCCGAGGGCCAGCGCAGCTCGGACGACCAGACCCCGAGCCTGACCGCGCGGGTCCTCGAGACCACGGGCGGGCAGAGCGCGGTCTTCGTGCTCGGCGTCGTCGTCATCGGCACCGGCCTCGGGATCGCCGTGCGGGCGGCCCGGCAGAAGCAGGAGAAGCGCCTCGAGAGCTACCGCATCCCGGGCGCCCTGCGCACACCGGTCACCGTCGTCGGGGTCGTCGGGCTGGTCGGGCGCGGGCTGGTCATCGCGCTCGTCGGCGCCTTCCTCGTCAAGGCCGCGTGGCAGTTCGACGCCGACGAGGCCCGCGGTCTCGACGCGGCTCTCCAGGAGCTCGCCGAGCAGCCCTTCGGTCGCGGTCTGCTCGGCCTCGCCGTGGTGGGGCTGGTCGGTTATGCGCTCTGGTCGTTCGTCGAGGCGGCCTACCGCGAGACCTGACGCACCAGGACCGCCGGGCGCAGCGGGTCCTCGGCGCGCACCAGGACGTCGCAGTGCTCACCGGGCCTCGCGTCGGCGTCGTACGCCTCGAGCGCCTCGACCTGCCACGGTGGGCGGCCGCGTCGCAGCAGCGCTGCGGGGGAGAGCGCGACGTGGACGGTGAGCGCCGCGGGCAGGCCGTGGTCGAGCAGGAAGAGCCCCGCGACGACGACCACCGCGTGGTCAGGGAGCGGTCGTCGTTCGTGGCGCACCGACCGGTCGGTCACCGGGTCGCGCAGCGCCGGCAGCCAGGTCTGCCCGCCGAGCACCTCGCGGCGCAGCGCTCCGACGTCGAGCCAGCGCTCGCGGAAGGACTGCGGGTCCTCGCGGCCGTGCTCGAACCGCTCGCCGGCCGGCCGCAGGAAGCCGCCCGACGGAACGACGACGGGCGCGCGCCCGCGCGTCACGAGCGGGTCGGCCAGCAACGTCGCCGGGGCGCGCGAGCCGACGCCGTCGACGACGACGAAGGTCGGCGCGGGAAGGTCCGCGCAGAGGTCGGCGAGCAGCTCCGCGACACCCGTGGGCGACGAGGGGGTCAGGGCGCCTGTCAGCGCCGCCCGGCCAGCTCGGGCGGGAGCGGCACGCCCTGGTCGGTCGCCGACGCGACGACCTCGCGGGCCAGGTCGTGGACCTTGCGGCCGCGCGAGCGGGCGACCTTGCGCAGTCGCTCGAAGGCGTCGCGCGGGGAGGAGTGCTGGCGCTCGGTGAGGACGCCGATGGCCTGCTCGACGACGACCCGGGCGGCGAGGGCGTGCTCGAGCTGTTTGACCGACAGCCGCAGCTGTCCGACCTCGTCGAGCGGCGCGTCGGTCTTGGCCGGGCGCGCACCGGGAGCGAGCTCGCCGGCGAGCAGGTCGGCCAGGACCATCGCGCTGGTGAGGTCGCCGGTGCGGTCGTCACCGACCGCCCAGCCGCCCTCGGGGCTGCGCCGGATGACCACGCCCTCCGCGATGAGCGGGCCGAGGTGTGCCGACACGACCGCGGCGAGCTGGCGCAGCACGTCGATGGTGTCGTCGTCGACAGTCACCGAACCGCGGTCGATGCCGCACAGCGTCGCGACCGCGTTGCCCTCGGCATCGTGCACCGGGACCCCGACGTAGGAGCCGATGCCCAGCGTCGTGCGGGCGGGTGCGTCGGCGTAGTCGGGGTCGTTCGCCGCGTCGTTGGTCGCGTGCGGCGCGCCCTCGAGCATCCGGTGGCAGAAGGAGTCGGTGCGCTCCGCGGTCCACCCCGGCGTGACCTCGGGCCACGGCTCTGAACCGCCCGTGTGCACCTTGTCGAACGTGAAGGTGTCGTCGGTCAGCCCGCCGAGGAAGACTACCTCCATCCCGAGCAGGGTCGCCGCTGTGGACAGCACGGCGTCGAGCGCGGGGTGGGCGTACTCGGGGGAGGACACGTCGTCCCTTCGGTGGTGGGTTCGGTGCAGGGCAGGGCGACTTCGCCCGGCCTGGATGCACTGTCCGGGGTGGGCGACATCATCCCCCATCCGAGCCCGAACTCCACGCACCGGCATGGTGAGCGTCAGGCGGGGATGCGCGCCTTGACCTCGGCGAGGCTCGGGTTGGTGAGCGCCGCGCCGTCCGGGAAGACCACCGTCGGCACGGTCTGGTTGCCACCGTTCACGCTCATGACGTAGTCCGCGGCGGCCGGCTCCTGCTCGATGTCGACGACCTGGTAGCCGATGCCCTCGCGGTCGAGCTGCTTCATCAGGCGGTGGCAGTAGCCGCACCACTGCGTGCTGTAGATCGTCAGCTGCTCGGGCACAGGGAGGGGTCCTCTCGTCGTCACGGGTCGTCGAGGGCTGCAACGCCCGCTTTCCGCCGGTGCTTCCCGTCCCGTTCGTCCCCAGGGCCACACGGCCTGTCGCAGCGGTCTGGGAGACTGGTCCGATGGGACCGGAGGCCGTGCTCGCCGCGCTCGACCCCGAGCAGCGCGAGGCCGCCTCGGCGGTCAGCGGGCCGGTCGTCATCCTCGCCGGGGCCGGCACCGGCAAGACCCGCACGATCACCCACCGGGCGGCCTACGCGACGCTCACCGGCGCCGTGCCGCCCGGCTCGATGCTGGCGGTCACCTTCACCGCGCGGGCGGCGGGGGAGATGCGCACCCGGCTGCGCCAGCTCGGCGTCGGAGGCGTGCAGGCGCGCACCTTCCACGCCGCCGCCCTCAAGCAGCTCGGCTACTTCTGGCCCAAGGTCGTCGGCGGGGCACCGCCCACGCTTCTGTCCAACCCGTTCGGGCTGGTCGCCAACGCCGCCGCCCGCACCGGCCTGCGGCCGAGCACCACCGAGCTGCGCGACCTGCTGTCGGAGGTCCAGTGGGCGGCCGCGTCCCTGGTCGGCCCGGAGGACTACGTCAAGGCCGCCGAGGTCGCGCGCCGCGAGCCGCCCTTCGACCCGGGCCAGACCGCCGCGGTCTACCGCGCCTTCGCCGACCTCAAGGAGAAGCAGGGGCTCGCCGACTTCGACGACCTGCTGCTGCTCACGGCCGCCGTGCTCGAGGAGCACCGCGACGTCGCGGAGGAGTTCCGGTCGCGCTACCGCTCCTTCGTCGTCGACGAGTACCAGGACGTCACCCCACTGCAGCAGCGGCTGCTCGACGCCTGGCTCGGCGGCCGCGACGACCTGTGCGTCGTGGGCGACGCCCACCAGACGATCTACTCCTTCACGGGCGCGTCCCCGTCGTACCTCCTGGGCTTCCGCCAGCGGTTCCCCGAGGCGACCGAGGTGCGGCTGGTGCGGGACTACCGCTCGACACCGCAGGTCGTGGGGCTCGCCAACGGCGTCATCTCCAAGGCGCCGCGCAGCGCCGTGACCCTGGAGCTCGTCGCGCAGCGACCGGCGGGGCCGGAGCCGCGCTTCGTCGAGGTCGACGACGAGCCGGCCGAGGCCTCGCTGGTGGCGAAGCGGTGCACCGAGCTCATCGCGGCAGGCACCTCCGCCAGCGAGATCGCGATCCTCTACCGCGTCAACGCGCAGTCCGCGGCCTACGAAGCCGCGCTGTCCGACGCGGGTGTGCCCTACCTCGTCAGGGGCGGGGAGCGGTTCTTCGACCGGCCCGAGGTGCGCGAGGCGATCGTGCACCTGCGCGGGGCAGGCCGGGCCGCCGACCTCGACGCCCCCGAGTCACTCGGCGCGCTCGTCGCCGACGTCCTGGGCGCCGGCATGTCGTGGCGGGTCGATGCGCCGCCCGCCGGGTCGGGCGCGACCCGGGAGCGGTGGGAGTCCCTCGCCGCGCTGCACCGCCTCGCCGTCGACCTCGGCACCGCCGACCCGGCCCTGACCGTGCGCGACCTCGTCGTCGAGCTCGACGAGCGCGCCTCGGCCCAGCACGCACCGACTGTCGAGGGCGTCACGCTCGCGTCGCTGCATGCCGCGAAGGGCCTCGAGTGGGACGCGGTCTTCCTCGTCGGGCTGGTCGACGGGACGATGCCGCTCGTCCACGCCGACACTCCCGAGCAGGTCGAGGAGGAGCGCCGGCTGCTCTACGTCGGGGTCACCCGCGCGCGCGAGCACCTGCAGCTGTCGTGGGCGCTGTCGCGCTCGCCCGGCGGGCGCGGCAACCGCCAGCCGTCGCGGTTCCTCGCCGGGCTGCACGCCGGTGTCGCGCGCTCCGCGAGCAGCCCCGCCGGTCCCAAGGCGCCCCGCCGCGAGCGCTCAGGCCCGGTGGCCTGCCGGGTCTGCGGCACCGCGCTGATGGCTGCCGTCGACCGCAAGCTCGGGCGCTGCGCGACCTGCCCCGCCGACCGCGACGAGGTGCTGTTCGAGGCCCTGCGCGACTGGCGCGCCGGGCGGGCCAAGGAGCTCGGCCAGCCTGCCTACTGCGTCTTCACCGACGCGACGCTGACCGCCATCGCCGAGCAGCGGCCCGGCTCGGTCGCGGCGCTGGTGAAGATCCCCGGCATCGGGCAGGCCAAGCTCGACAAGTTCGGCGACGACGTGCTCGCGCTGGTCTCCGGCATCGCCCCGGGCTGACCAGCGCCCCGCAGCTCACATCGCCCGGCCGGATGACAGTTCGACAACGCCCGGATTAATTCGCTTGCGCGCTTGCGCAGGCCTCTCTAACCTCCCCCTCACACGACCGGCGCTCGCCGGCGCCCAGACAAGGAGGTGGCCCTGATGATCAGCACTCTGACCTCGCGCACGGCCACCCGCGTCTCCGGGACCTGCCTCGCCGGCGCTCTCGCGATGGAGCGGCAGTCCGTCACGGCGCCCGACTTCGGCTCCGTGCACGGCACCGGTCTGCCCGCGGCCAGCAGCACGGCCAGCAGCACGGCCCGCAAGGCCGCTGGCATCACCGCCGGCATGACCTTCGCCAACCGCACCGCTCAGGATGCCGCCCTCCAGGCGTACGTCCCGGGTTCCCCTCCTCGAGGTGGACCGGTCTGAGACCCAGACCGACCAGCAGCCTCGAGGCCGCGGAACCCGACCAGGGATCCGCGGCCTTTGTTGTTTCTCCGACCCACCCGTCCGGCACCACCGACCCACCCGCACGCCCGTCACGAGGAGGTGACACCGCGATGCTCGCCCTCACCCACGACCTCTCGGTCGACGACAGCGACCTCGAGCCCGACAGCGTTCTGGACTCCGCCAGCACCCTGCCGTGCTGGACGGAGGACCCGGACCTGTGGTTCGCCGAGTCCCCCGCCGACGTCGAGGCCGCCAAGGCCCTCTGCGTCCCCTGCCCGCTGCGCGAGGCCTGCCTCGCCGGTGCCCTCGAGCGCCGCGAGCCCTGGGGCGTCTGGGGCGGGCAGCTCGTCGTGAGCGGCGTCGTCGTCGCGCGCAAGCGCCCCCGCGGGCGTCCGCGCAAGGACAGCTACGACGTCACGGCCGCATGAGCAGCCGCATGACCCCCATCGACATCACCCTGATCGCAAGGAGCGCCACCGTCATGAACACCGCACTGTCCGAACAGCTCGCCTACACCCTCGTGCGCGAGCGACAACAGCAGGCCGCCGCCGTCAACCGCGCTGCGCGCCTGCGCTCCGCCCGCCGCTGGCAGCAGCGCGCCGAGTCGACCGCCCGCCGGGCCCGGCTCGCCCGCCTCGCCGTCCGCTAGCCCGACCCGCACGACCGACCGCCCCGGCACCCGCTCCACAGGTGCCGGGGCGGCCGCGCGTCCCCCAGCCCGGTCCAACGACGCCGCAACGTCCGCTCCACCGGACGCGTCCTCGCCGGGCGCGAGCGGACGTCGTCCAGCGACGCCGCAACGTCCGCTCCACCGGACGCGTCCTCGCGGGGCGCGGGCGGACGTCCGTCCAACGACGCTGCGCTGGAGGACGACGCGGTGCGTCCTACGCTGGGCGGGTGCCGCTCCCGTCGCGCGACCTGTCCGCCACCACCTCGCCGGGGTCGTCCGGCACGCACCTGCCGACGCTGCGCGACCGGGCGATGGACGTGCTCCTCGACCCGGCGCTCGCCCACGTCGTCGACCTCGTCTGCTGGCTCGAGCGCGGCCTCGTCCACGTCGCGGACTCCCGCGGCCACAGCGCCTTGCACCCCGACGGCCGCGCCGAGGTCCTCGCCGGCCGCGACCCCGTCGCCGACACCGATCCCTTCTCCGACACCGGCTATCCCTTCGCCGCCGCGCGCCTGCACTCGCTGTTCGCCGAGGAACGCGCCCCGGACCTCTGCGTCGTGCACACCGGTGAGCACCACTGGCCCGCGCAGGGCGGTCACCTCGGTGAGCACGGCTCGCTCAACGGCCTGCAGTCGCGCGCTCCCCTGCTGCTCTCGGGCGCCGGCGTCACCGCGCGCGGCGTCGTCGACGACGTCTGCCGCACCGTCGACGTCGGCGCGACCCTGGCCCACCTCGCAGGAGGGTCGTACGACGGGATGGACGGCGCTCCGATCGCGCACGTCACCCCGGGCGGGCGCCACGTGGTCGGACTGCTGTGGGACGGCGCCCCGTCGGCGGAGGTCATCGCGCTCGGGCAGAGCGGCGAGCTGCCCGGCGTCGCGCGGCTGCTCTCGCGTGGCTGCGCCCTGCGCGGTGGCGCGGTGGCGGAGTTCCCCTCGGTCACCCTGGTCAACCACACCTGCGCGCTCACCGGGGTCGGCCCGGGTCGGCACGGCATCGTCAACAACGCCTTCTACGACAGGGCGAGCGGCGAGCAGGTCGTGCCCAACGCGTCCTCGACCTGGCACCTGTCGATGCAGTGGCTGCGCCCCGGGGTGCGGACCGTCTTCGAGCGGTTGCCTGCCGGGACGTCGTCAGCCTGCGTGAACGACCCGGTGGACCGCGGAGCGTCGTACTCGACCTTCGAGCTCATCCGGTCGATGACCGGCAGCGGGACCGGCTCGCTCATCACCTCGCTGCCGCCGGCCGTGCAGGACCCGCACGCGACCCAGGAGTTCGTCGCGGCCAACGCCGACTACACCTGGGCGACCCAGGTCGACGCGAGCGGCCTCGAGCAGGTGCTCGGCCTGTGGCGCGAGGACGTGCCGCCGCGCCTCACCTGGTGGAACACCACCCTCACCGACTCCGGCCACCACGCCGGCGGCCCTGGCTCGCCGATCGCCCGCGCCGCGCTGCGTGACGCCGACCGGCGCTTGTCGGTCTGGCTCGACCTGCTCGACGAGCGCGGACTCACCGACGACGTGACGATCCTGCTGACGGCCGACCACGGCATGCAGGGCGCCGTGCCCGGTGTCGAGGGCGACTGGGACGCCGCCCTCACCGCGGCCGGCATCCCGTTCCGCGACGAGGCCTACGGCTTCCTCTACCTCGGGGTCACCTGACGCCGCGCACCTGCTAGCGCCCGCCTGCGGACCGACGACTACGCTTCTCCCTCGCCGCCGGCGTTCGGCCTCCGGCCTCGTCGAAGCGGATCTCGAACCATGCCGGCTGCTGACCACGCTCGGGGACCCGCCGAGCCGATGCGCTTCGACGACGCGAGCAGCTCCTACGGCGCGGTGCTGCACGCGATCGGTCAGGCCGTGGTCGTGTCCGACCTCGAGGGGCGCATCGTCGTGTGGAGCCGCGGAGCCGAGGCCCTCTACGGGTGGGTCGCCAGTGAGACGGTGGGCCGCTGCCTCGCGGAGTTCCTCGGCCCGTCTGCCTCGCTCGACCGCGACGCGCCCGCAGGCGTGACGGACCCTCACGACACCTGGGTCGGTGAGGCGGTGGTGCTGCGACAGGACGGTTCGACGATGCCGGTCCTCGTGACCAGCTCACCGGTGCTCGGCCAGGCGGGTGAGCCCCTCGGTCGCGTGGCCGTCACCGTCGACCTGAGCGCGCAGAAGCGCGCAGAGGAGACGGCCCAGCACCTGTCCGCCATCGTGGCGAGCACGGCCGACGCGGTCTTCACCAAGGACCTTGACGGCACCATCCGGAGCTGGAACCGCGGCGCCGAGGAGATCTACGGCTACACCGCTGACGACGTCATCGGACGGCACGTGAGCCTGCTCGCCCCGGACAACGACGGTGCCGAGGTCCGCGCCATCCTCGCCGCCGTGTCGGCCGGTGAGACCATCCGAGGTCTCGAGACGGTCCGGCGCCGCCGCGACGGCTCGTCGGTCGACATCTCCATCACCGTTTCGCCGCTCTACGGCGAGGACGACGACGTGGTCGGCGCATCGGTCATCGGTCGCGACATCACCGATCGACGCGACCTCGAGCGACAGCTGGCCCGGCTCGCGACGCACGACACCCTCACCGACCTGCCCAACCGGGTGCTTCTGGTCGACCGCCTCACCCAGGCCCTCGCCCGGGCGGCCCGCCACGGTCGCCCCCTCGCCGTGCTGTTCGTCGACCTCGACCGCTTCCGGCTCGTCAACGCCGATGTCGGCTACCTCGTCGGCGACCAGGTCCTCGTCGAGGTCGCCGGCCGGCTGCGGGCCGCCGTCGCGCCGGGCGACACCGTCGCTCGCTTCGCGGGAGACTCCTTCGTCGTGGTCTGCGAGGAGATCTCCGCCGAGGATGCCGAGGCGGTGGCTGCGTCGATCCGCACTGCGCTTGCTCAGCCCACCGCGGTGACCGAGATCGCGCGGCCGGCCACCGCGACCATGGGCATCACCGACGCCGGCGGCTCGACCACGCCGTCAGCCGACGTGCTCATCCGCTGCGCGCAGGCAGCGATGTTCACGGCCAAGGCGAGTGCGCGTGGGGGGTGGCGCGTCTTCGACCGCGCGATGGAGGAGCAGTGGGCCGAGCGGATCTCCGTCGCTGCTGAGCTCCGCCGGGCGCTGGCGGCGGAGGCCTTCGAGCTGCACTACCAACCCGTCGTCGAGCTGGCTAGTGGTCGCCTGATGGGTGTCGAGGCGCTGATCCGCTGGCCGCACCCGGTGCGGGGATGGATCTCGCCGGACCTCTTCGTCCCCCTCGCGGAAGAGATCGGGCTTATCGTCGAGCTCGACGACTGGGTGATCAGCACGGCCTGCCGCGACATTGCCGGGCTGCGGGGCGCCGGCGCCCTCCCGCTCGACGTGGTGCTCGCCGTCAACGTGTCAGCGCGTGACGTCGGACCCGACCTCATTGCCCGGGTCATCGGCCACGCGGGTGACGCCGGTCTGTCGCTGGACCGGATCGAGCTGGAGGTGACCGAGACGGCCCTCATGGCGGACTCCCGGGCCGCGGGGCACGTCTTGCAGACCCTGCGGGATGCCGGGGTCGGCGTCGCGCTCGACGACTTCGGCACGGGCTACTCCTCGCTGACCTATCTGCGCAACCTGCCGCTCACCAACATCAAGCTCGACAGGGCCTTCGTGCAGCACATCGCGACCCGCCCGAGCGACCTCGCCATCGCCGAGGCCGTCATGGACCTCGGTCGTGCGGTGGGGGTGCGCACGACGGCCGAGGCGATCGAGACCCCTGAGCAACTTGCCCTCCTGCACTGCGCCGGCTGCCACGCCGGGCAGGGCTCGCTCTGGAGCAGTGCGCTGCCGCCGGCCGAGCTCGCCGATCTGGTGAGGCGGCACCCGCAGGGCTTCCTCACCCCGCAGCCCCTACCTGCGCGCCCGGCACCGCGACAGCGCACAGCGGTCGATGCCGACACCCCGGCGCACCACCGCCTTTTGCAGCTGCATGCCGCAGGCGCCTCGCTCGCGACGATCGCGACCGCGCTCAACACCGAGCGCTACCGGACCGTCCACGGCCACCTGTGGAACTCGGCCGGTGTCGCGCGGGTCATCGCAGACCGCGCCGAGCTAACTCGGATGCCCGCCCCTGGGCCGATGAACGACGCGCCGGCGTGACGCTGGGTCAGGCGAACAGCGCACTTCGCTGAGGCGTCGATGCCGAGCTCGGCCTCCGGCTCGGCGACCTCCACGGCCCAGCCCGCGAAGCGGTGACCGCCGAGCGGGTGGTCGGAGCCGCCGGCCGGGATCGGGTAGGAGGTGCCGCCGCGGGCCTCGATCTTCCGCAGCGCCTGCTCGCGGCGGCGGTCAGTAGGTACCGACGGGGTACTTCCCCTTGGGCTTCCAGACGCCGTTGGTGAGCTCGACGGCCCAGAAGCCGGTCTTGCCGTCGGTGTACCAGACCTGCTTGCGCGCAGGGTCGAAGGCGGGCGCGCTCATCGCGTGCGCCCCGCGGTCGAGGCCGCTCATGGTCTCGTCGGTGACGCGCGGCTCGTTGAAGTAGGCGATCTCGCGCGGCTTCTTCACGTCGTTGATGTCGAAGACCCGCAGGCCCGACAGGATCATCGAGCAGGCGAGGATGCCGGGGTCGACGCGGCGCGGCACCGAGCAGTAGTGGGCGGCGTAGCCCTGCACGCCGAAGGTCGCGTTGGGGTCCTGCTCCTGGTCGGACGCGCGCGCCTCGGGCTGGTGCACCTCGAGCCGGATCTTGGACACCACGAACGGCTTCTTCTCGTCCTGGATGTCGATGATGCGCACCGCCCCGACCGGGTTGGCTGCGTCGTAGTCGGTCGGCTTGCTGTCGAACTCGTCGAACTCCACGACGTAGCTGCGGCCCTTGACCTTGATCGGGATGACGTTCTGGGGGATCGAGATCTCCGGCCAGGTGAGGTAGCTGATCTGCTTCACGACCGGGTTGGCGACCCGCTCCTGCACCTGCGTGACGTCGAGGATCCGCAGCCCCGACGCGTCGCCGGTGTCGGCGGCGTAGAGGCGGGTGCCGTTGTCGGACAGCCCCATGCCGTGCGAGGTGAACTCGGTGCTGCGCCAGACGATCGACGGGACCATCGGGTTCTCGAGGCCGATCGCGGTGATGCCGGGCTGGCTCGTCGTCGACACCCAGTAGGTCTTGCCGTCGGGCGAGAAGCCGCCCTCGTGCCCGAAGAACCCGATCGGCAACGACGACTTCAGGACGGGCTTGCGGCAGTCGGCCTTCACGTCGTACACATCGACGAAGCCCACCTGCGTCGCGGGGGAGCCGGCGTTGGCGACGAGCAGACCGCGCACGTGGTTGACGCGCAGCGACTCGTGGGTGGTCTGCATTGCGGGGGAGCGCAGCGTGTCGGTCTGCACCGGCTTCGACGGGTCGGTCATGTCGAGGACGGTGGTGCCGAGCGCGCCGTTGCGGGCGTCGATCGGGAACAGCAGCGTGCTGTCGTAGTAGGCGCAGGTGCGGCCGGTCGCGTCGGTGTAGCGCTGGACCTGGAAGCCGCCGGTCTCGCCGAAGTGCCCGACCGTGCGGGTGTTGCAGAAGTAGCCCTCCTCGGCGCGCCCGCTCACGAACTCCGCGAGCGGCACGCGGCCCTGCCGGCCGGTCTCCGGCTTGGCGCCCGGGCCGCACTTCGCCCGGGGCGTCGCGCCGGTGATCGCCTTCTCCGCAGCGGCCCGCGACGACAGGTCGGGCTGCAGGCCGTGGCTCTGCGCGTAGCTCCGCAGCGCGTCGAGGTCGGCGGGCCCGACACCGGCACCCGCGGCGAGCGTGGTCGCGCCCAGGGTGGCGAGCACAGCCGTGGCAAGGACGAGGCGTACGACGGGACGACGCGCCGGCACGGGGGACCTCTTCGGAGCGGGGGCGGTTGCGGTCACTACTTCGACACGGGGCCGTGCTGCTCCTGCAACGTGTTCTCAGTCGCGCGGCCCGGCCCGCCCACCTACTAGCGTGGGTCGGTATGACGGCCCTTCAGTGCGCGCCCTGCCTCACCGACCTCGCCCTCGTGCGTGAGGCGGTGACCTCCGTGGCGGGCACCGCCTCCTGTGCGGCCCACGCGGTCCTGCTCACCTACCCGCGCGACGACGCCGGCCGCAAGAAGGCCCGCCTCACGACGCTGCGCGACCTGGCCCGCTCGAAGATGGAGACCGCAGAGCCGACGATGGCGCTGCAGCTCGAGCTGCTCATCCAGGAGTACGCCCTCGCCGGCGGCATGGACATGTCCTCGCCGATCCTGCAGGTCGCGGGCGGCAAGCGCCCCGAGCGCGGCGAGCGCCCGGACCGGGGTGAGCGGACGGACCGCGGCGAGCGCCCGGAGCGCGGCGAGCGCGGCCGTCGTGGTCGCGGTGACCGCCCGGAGCGCGGGGAGCGCGGCCCGCGGCCGCCGCGTCCCGAGGGCGCCGGTGATGCCCAGACCGAGTCCGGCGCGCCCACCGAGTCCAGTGCTCCGGTCGAGACCAGCGCCCCGACCGAGTCCGCGCCGGCTCTCGTCGAGTCCAGCGCGCCGATCGAGACCAGCGCCCCCACCGAGTCCGCCCCGGCTCCTGCCGAGGCCTCTCCGGCTCCCGCTCCGGCCGCTGCGCCCGCGTCTGCCGACGTCCCGCCCGGCGAGCCGGCCGCCCCGCCCACTGCGGCTCCCGGCGCGGCCCCTGCGGCAGCCCCCGCCGACCCGGCTGCTCCGCAGGACTGACACCACGCCGGCTGACCGGGCAGGATCGCCGTCATGACAGACGATGCCGCACCGGTCCCGGCGTACGTCACCTGCGGCTCCTGCGGCACCACCGCTCCCGAGCTGCCCCCGACCTGGGCGATGCAGGTGAGCGAGCGCGGCGCGTCGCACCTGTGCGACGCCTGCACCCGGCAGAACCTGCGCTCGATCGAGGGTCGTCTCGACGAGGCCTGGTGGTGACCCCTCAGTCGGCGAAGCCGGGCTGCCAGCGCTGCATCTCCGCGCGGTAGGCGGCCTCGCCGTCGAGCTGGCACAGCACCCCGATGGTGCCGAGGGTGACGCGGTGCAGCAGGAGGTACGCCGGGGGCAGGTTGAGCTGCCTGCCGAGCTGGGCGGCCGGTGAGCGGGGGTCGCCGAGGCGCAGTGCCTGGGCGCGCAGCCACGGGCGGGTGAAGCGGAAGGTCTCGTCGGCGACCGGCTCGAGCAGCGGCAGCAGGTAGTCGAGCAGCGCCTGCGCGTCGAGCTGCACCGAGTCCTTGACGAAGCCCTCGGCGCGCAGCGCGTCCAGCACGCCCTGCGCGTCGCCGGCGAGCGCGAGGCGGGTGATGCGGCCGATCGGCTCGGGCGCGCCGTCGGGCAGCCGGTCGACCGCGCCGAAGTCGATGACGCCGAGCCGGCCGTCGGGCAGCAGCCGGAAGTTGCCGGGGTGCGGGTCGGCGTGGAGCAGCCCGGCGAGGACCGGCCCGCTGAAGAGGAAGCGCGCGAGCAGTGAAGAGGCGCGGTCGCGCTGCTCCGGGGTGCCCTCGCGGATGATGTGTGACAGCGGCATGCCCTCGATCCACTCCGTCACGAGGACCTGGTCGGCGTCGGCGACGACCCGGGGGACGCGGATCTCGGGGTCGCCGTCGTAGGCCTCGGCGAAGGTCCGCTGGCTCTCGGCCTCGAGGCGGTAGTCGAGCTCCTCGGCCACCCGGGACTGCAGCTCCTTGAGCAGCGGCTTGACGTCGAGGCCGGGGGAGAAGACCGCGAAGGTGCGGGCCAGCCGCGACAGCTGCCGCAGGTCGGACATGAGCGCCTTGCCGGCCCCGGGGTACTGGATCTTCACGGCCACCGGTGTCCCGTCGGACCACACCGCCCGGTGGACCTGGCCGATGCTCGCCGCAGCCGCCGGGCGGTCGTCGAACTCCGCGAACAGCTCGCGCCAGCCCTCGCCGAGCTGGGTGGCGAGGACCCCGTGGACGGTCGCGGCCGGCAGCGGAGGCGCCGACTCCTGCAGCTTGGTCAGGGCCGCGCGGTAGGGCGCCGCGACCTCCTCGGGCAGTGCGGCCTCGAAGACGCTCATGGCCTGGCCGAGCTTCATCGCCCCGCCCTTGAGCTGCCCGAGCACCTGGAACAGCTGCTCCGCGGTGCGCTGCCGCAGCTCCGCAGCGACCAGCTCGGCCGGACGCCCGCCGATCCGCTTGCCGAGCCCGACGGTTGCTCGGCCGGCGACGCCGATCGGCAGCGTCGCGAGCCGGGCACCGCGGGCGACGGCCCGCTGCGGCACCCGCGCCGCAGTGGTCGGCTCGTCGCTGGGGGTCACCTGTGCAGTCTGGGGCCCCGGGGCGTGCGGCGCCCGTCCGGGTGCCGGTCAGTGGCAGGAGCAGTCGGGGTGCAGCGGCCAGCTCCGGCGCCGCCAGCGCCAGTCGGGCAGCGCCAGCTCGAGGGTGCCGCTCGCGGTCGCGGGCAGCGGGCCGCCGGTGGCGAGCGCGTCGAGGGCGAGCAGCGCCTGCAGGCAGGCTTGCGCGGCGACCGCGACGGCGAGCGTGCCGTCGCAGGCCGCCGTCCCGCGCCACGGCCCGGACAGCTGCGCTGCGAGCACCGGCCAGGCCGGGTCGCGGTCGCTGCGGTGCAGGTCGAGGCAGCGCAGGCAGGCGCTGCGTCCGGCGACCACCAGTGGGCCCACGACACCGACGGCGTCACGGACCTCCGCCACGAGGTACGTCGCACCCACCGGCAGTGCGGCCGCCATGTCGTCCAGCCCCGCCGGCGTCGTGGGTGCGAGCACGGTCAGGTCGGTGCCGCCGCCCGCGCCCAGCGCTGCCGCCTCGCCGAGCGCGGCGGCCCGCGCGACAGCCGCGCTGTCGCGACGGGTGCCGACGTCGTCGCGGCCGAGGCCCGCCGCCCCGGTGTCCTCCGGTGCGGTCGCGACCGCGTCGACGACCTCGACCCGCTCGACCCCGGCGGCGGTGAGCAGGGTCGCGAGCGCCGCCCCGACCCGCGCGGCGCCGAGCACCTGCACGCTCGCCCGTGCCCGGTTCGTCGCGCTCACCGGGCTGCCCACCAGCCGCAGGGACGCGAGGTCGGGCGCGAGCCGCTGCTGCTCGCCGCGCCGGACCGGAGCCCCCACGTCGGCCGCGTCGTCGAGCAGCCCGGCCCCGTCGAGCACCTGCAGCAGCTCGAGCGCCCGGTCGTCGGCGCAGCCGAGCAGCCGCGCGTCGCGCAGCACCGCCGCGACGTCGCGGGTCCCGTCGAGCAGCGCGAGCGCACCGCGGGTCGCCGGGTCGAGCCCGCTCAGCACCATGGCGGTCGCCGACGCCCGTCCGAGCTGGAGCGTCTGCTGGTCGCGCCACAACCGGCGGTACGCCGCAGGCAGCACCGGTCGGCGCACCCCTCTCGGTGGGCCGGCCAGGAACAGCGGCGGGTCGACGTCGTCGTGGGCGGTTGGGGTCATCGGTGGCACCTCCTGCCCGGCAGGCTCGCACCTACGCGCCGACCGTGGCCTCGCTCGTCCACAGCGCCTGTGGGCAACGCGACGCGCAGGCGGTCGCCGGCCGCGAGTGATCGGGCCGACCCGAGGGGCTGCCGGCCGCGCCGCGCCGTCTTCCCTCAAGATCGACAGCACATCTGCACGCGGAGGAGGGCCGCGCCGAGCGTGGCCTCAGGTGCAGATGTGCTGTTGATCATCGTGAGCCTGGACCGCGCGCGACGCACAGAGGAGGCCCTGAGACGCCGACGAGGCCGGCACCCGTGGTGGGTGCCGGCCTCGTCGTACGAGCTGTGCGGTGTGTCAGGCCTTGCCGAGGATGCGGTTCATCTTGGTGCCGCAGACCGGGCACAGGCCCTGCGCCATGCGCCGGCCGCTCTCGCTGACCTTGACCTCACCATCGAAGTCGCGCTTCTCCTTGCACTTCACGCAGTAGCCGTTGTAGGTCTCAGCCACGGGGTCCTCCAGGTCGGTGTGACGGGGCGTGCCCCGGTTCCGCGCGGCGGGTGCGGCGCGCGTGCTTCCGACGCAAGCCTAGCGGGACAGGTCGGTCTTACGGCGCAGGAGGGGCCGGGGGTGTCGGAGCGACGGCCCAGGGAGGTGCGCGGCGCGGCCGGGGGACGTGGCGCGCACCCTCGGGCAGCGGGGCGGCGACCGGGACCGGCGCCGGGGTCGGCTCGGGGCCGGTGCCGGCGAGCGCGAGGCTGAAGGTGAAGACCGAGCCGACACCGAGCGTGGACGTGCACGAGAGCGTGCCGCCCATCGCGGAGGCCAGCTGGCGGGCGATGTAGAGCCCGAGGCCGGTGCCGCCGGTGGTCATGCGCATCGGGTCCTCGACGCGGTGGAACTTGTCGAAGACCTTCTCGAGCTGGTCGGCGGGGATGCCGCGGCCGCGGTCCTCGACCTCCACGATCGCGCGGCCGTCGGCGACGGACAGGCGGACGTCGACGGGCGTGCCGGGTGCGGAGTACTTCAGCGCGTTGCCGACCATGTTGGTCAGCACCTGGATGACGCGGACCGGGTCGCAGCTGACCTCGACAGGACCCTCCGGGAGGTGGGTCGTGACGCGCGGGCCGTCCATCCCGAAGTCGCCGCAGGCGCGCCGTGTCAGGGCGACGAGGTCGTCACGACCCATGTCGACCTGCGCCAGGGTGCTGCCCTCGGTCGCGGAGATCCGCGACGCGAGCAGCAGGTCCTCGACGAGGCGGGCGAGGTGGGACGCGCGGTCGCCGATGACCTCGAGGCACTCGGCCCGCTTCTCCGGCGTCATCTGGTCGCCCCGGCGGCGGAGCAGGTCGGCGTAGCCCTTGATGGGGGTGACCGGGGTGCGCAGCTCGTGGGAGACGGTCGCGATGAAGTCGGCCTTGAGGCGCTCGACCTGCCGCTCGCGCGTGACGTCGTGGACGATCACGACGTCGCGGACGAGCTCGTCACCCTCGAACACGCCGGCATGGGCGCAGCGCACGACGCGCTGCTCGCCGTCGTCGCGCAGCAGGGTCAGCTCGACGACCGCCTGCGGGCTGTCGGGGCTGATCTCCGCCGTGCCTGCGGTGAAGGCGTCCTTGGCCGCGCCGTCGGTACCGGTGGTGACCATCAGGGCGCCGAGCGGCCGTCCCAGCGCGGACAGCGCGGGCTTGCCGGTGAGCGCCTCGACGGCCGGGCTCCACAGCTGCACGAGCCCCTGGCCGTCGAGCACGAGGATGCCGTCGGACGACGAGTCGACGACGGCCTGCAGCTTGGACGTCTCCTCGGTCAGGCGGTGCAGGTGGGCGGCGCCGCGCAGCGCGACGGCCAGGGCGCTCGCGAGCGGCGTGAGCAGGGTGAGCTCGCGCCCGCCGAGCGCGCGGTGGCGGTCACGGGTGACGAGGACGAGCGCGCCGACGCGGCGGCCCTCGGCCTCGAGCGGCGTGAGCAGCGCCCGCGTCCAGCCGACGGGCAGCTCGCCGTCGATGACGGACGCGCCGCTCTGGGCCGCGCGCAGCAGCAGGACCTGCTCGGTCTCGGAGGAGGTACGACGGAAGGCCCCGTCCTCGCGGTCGCTGGCGACGGTGGTCGGCACCGCCTGGCCGGGTGTCACCGAGCCGGGGTCGAGCACGGCGAAGGCGAGGTCGGCGCCGAAGGCCTGGCGCGAGAGCTCGAGGAAGGACTCGAGCAGCGCCTCGGAGTCGAGTCGCCCGGCCAGGACCTGGGACAGCGCGAGCAGTCGGCTGGAGCGCTCTCGCTCCTCCGACTCCTGGGCCGCCGCGCGGTAGGCGAAGGTCAGCGCCGCCGCCGGCATGATCGTGAAGGGCAGCAGCGCGGGCGCCGCCTCGGCCACGGTGAGGACGGTGCCGCCGAGGGCCACGGTGCCGACGGCCATGACCGCCGACAGCCTGACGCCGTCGCGGACCACGGCCCACGGGTCGTCGCCGGTGACGATGCCGAGCACCCGCGAGAGCGCGACGAGATTGACCGTCGTGAAGGCCAGCGTCCCGATCACGAGCGCGAGGACGGTCCGCCAGGACAGCCCCTGCCCCGGACCCGACACGAGGTGGACGGTGAGGACCAGCACGGCCGTGGCTGCTGCCAGGTTGGCGCTGTTGAAGACCGTCTTCACGGCGTCGCGGCGGCGGATCAGCGAGCAGATGACGCTCGCGACCACGGGTACGAGCAGCGCCGGGAGCGCCGGGAGCAGCAGGACGCTGACGACGACCGCGGCCTCGAAGAGGGTCAGCTCCTCGGACTCCTCGCCGTGACGGACGCGGACCGCGACGAGGTCGCCCACCACGGTGAGGACGAGCATCGCGAGCAGCAGCGGCCAGCCGTCCGGCACCGGCCCGCCGCCCAGCGCGAGGACCGCGACCGGGCCGTGGCCACCGACGGCCAGCGCGACGCCGGCCTGCAGGGCGATGCCCAGGGCGGCGATGGCGCCGACGAGCCGGGTCAGGCCCACCTCGGTCACCGCCTCTCGTCGTCTAGGTCCGGACACGGACGTCCCCCGCAGGGACACCCTGCGGGGGACATCGACACGTGAGGCGCTCGGGGACATGGCCACATCGGGCCATCTCGGGCCACGTCGGCTCGGGCGTCCTGGGCGCGGCTGCGCTCAGGCCCAGTCGACGGCGGTCCAGTTGCGGGCCGTCCAGTTGCGGGCCACCCACTCCTCGGCCGTCCAGTTGCGGGCGCTCCAGTTGCGCGCGGCCCACTCCTCGTCGCTCCAGTTGCGGGCGCTCCAGTTGCGGGCGGCCCACTCCTCGTCGCTCCAGTTGCGGGCGCTCCAGTTGCGGGCGGCCCACTCCTCGTCGCTCCAGTTGCGGGCGT
>JAUYQP010000039.1 GCA_030697205.1 Mycobacteriales bacterium | reverse complement strand
CGTCAAGGAACTCGTCTCCGCGATCAGCCGGTTCATCGAAGGCTGGAACGACCGCTGCCACCCCTTCACCTGGACCAAGACCGCCGACGAGATCCTCACCCACGCCGTCCGTAAGACAACTTCAGACGCGGACCACTAGGTCGCCGGCCGTCGCCGCGGGCCGAAGCACCGCCTGCAGTCCCCTACGGCTTCGGTCAGGGCATCGGCACTCGTGGCCGGTGCCCTTCGCTGCTGCTCGGGGCGGATCAGCGCGGGGCGAGCGCCGGCTGCACGGGGAGTCTCGCCGGCCGGCTCACGTACTCCTCGATCCAGACCGCGACCTCGCTCTCCGGCAGCGGCCGTGCCAGGAAGTAGCCCTGCAGCTGGTCGCAGGAGACGCCTTCCAGGGCGCTCCATGCCTCGGCGTCCTCGACGCCCTCGGCCACGACGACGAGCCCCAGGCTCCTGCCGAGCTCCACGGTGCTGCGGACGATCGCCCTGTCCTGATCCCGCACCGCGATGTCGCGCACGAAACCGCGGTCGATCTTGAGCTCGTCCACCGGCAGCTGCTGCAGGTAGGCCAGCGAGGAGTAGCCGCTGCCGTAGTCATCGACCGCCAGGCGCACGCCGAGTGCCTTCAGCCGCCGCAGCACCCCGAGCGAGGTCTCCGGGTCGCTCATCAGCGAGCTCTCCGTGATCTCGAGGACCACCTTGTCGGGGGCGACACCGCTATCCGCGAGCACGCGGGCGACGACCTCGGGGAACGTGTCGTCGACGAGGTTGCGGACGGAGATGTTGATGGCGATGGACAGCGACGGGTCCCCCCAGGAGCGGGCGGCGCGCAGGGCGTGCTCGAGGACCCACGGGGTCAGCTCGGAGATCAGGCCGCTGTTCTCGGCCAGCGGGATGAAGACGTCCGGGGCAAGGATGCCCCTGGTGGGGTGCTGCCAGCGGCACAGGGCCTCGAAGCCGACCAGGGCTCCTGTGGACACATCGCTCTTGGGCTGGAAGTGCAGCCGCATCTCGCCCTCGGCGATGGCCCGGCGCAGCTCGGCGAGAAGGGCGAGCCGGTCCGGGCTGTAGGTGTCGGTGGTCGCGCTGTAGGTGCTCACGTGGCCTGCCCCCTGCTTGGCGGCGTACATCGCGACGTCCGCGCGCTGGAGCAGCAGCTCAGCGTCGGCCCCGTGGTCGGGTGACACGGCGATGCCGATGCTCGCCCCGACGGCGATCGCCAGGCCGTCCAGGTCCACCGGCTCGTGCAGCGACGCCGTGAGTCGGTCAGCCAGTACCCGGGCTCCGGCCTCGTCGGTGCCCGGGAGCAGCACCGCGAACTCGTCCCCGCCGAGCCGCGCCAGCGAGTCTGCGGCGCGCAGGTGGGACTGCAGGCGGACGGCGACCTCGCAGAGCAGGCGGTCACCGTTGTGGTGCCCGAGGGTGTCGTTCACCTCCTTGAAGCGGTCCAGGTCGAGCAGCAGCACTGCGGTGCTCCGCTGCTCTCGGCGGTCCCGCGCGAGCGCCCGCTCCGCCCGGTCGAACAGCAGGGTGCGGTTGGGGAGCCCGGTGAGCGCGTCGTGCATCGCCTGGTGCTCGTTGCGGGCCACCTGCGCCTGCAGCTGCCGTGCCGCGCGGGCGACCAACCGGTAGAGCACGACCCACAGCAACCCCAGCCCGCCGAGCAGGAGCAGGAGCAGCTGGCGCCCGTCCCGGGCGATGCCGGCGGCAACGCCGTCGTACGGCACGTAGAGCTCGGCGACGGCGATGACCTGTCCGTCGGGCGCGTGCACGGGCGCGAAGACCTCCAGCAGGCTCCCGAGTCCCCGTTCCCCGGCGTGGTCAGCGCGGTCCGTGTCGGCGAAGTCGCTTCCGACGCTACCGGCGAGGGCGCTGCCGACCGGGCCGCCGGTGACGCGACGGCCGAGCTGCTTCGGGTCGTCGGAGAAGACGAGCGTCCCCTGCGCATCGAACAGCTTGATCCGGCGCAGCGTCTGCTCCCGGAGACCGGTGGCGACCACGACGTCGAGCTTCTGACGACTCTGTTCGGACAGGCCGTCGAACAGGTCGTCGCCCGCCAGCACCGGCGACACCACCAGGTCCGTGACGAAGGCCGCGGACTGCTTGGCGTCCGCGAGCGCGCGACGCTCGATCATCCCGCCGAGCACCAGCTGCAGGACGAGGCCGAGGAGTGCGACCAGGACGCCCGAGACGACCGCGAAGCGGACAGTCAGGCTGGAAAGGGCACGGCGCACCATTGTTGATGACTCGGCGCATCCGATGACGTGCTGAAGCCGTCGCGCGCGCCGCTTGCCCTCCAACCCCACCCGCACGTTCGAGCTCTACGCCTGGGAACGGTCCACCGGCGAGCACCGCCAGGTCACCGACCGCGAGAACGGCAGGTCCGACGGGGCGCTGTCGCCGGACGGCGAGTGGGTCTGGTGTTTCGACGACACCGACGGCGACGAGCACGGCGTCTGGCGACAGCAGCCCTTCACCACCGGCGCCGGCGGCGCGGTTCATCGCTCCGTGGACTGCTACCGACGGGTGAGCCGCACGGCGGTCAGTCGGCCGAGCGGTGCGCAGCTGGCCTCCCAGTCACCGGGGAACAGCGTCGTGGCGAGGGGGACGACCCAGGCCGCGGCCGCCTCGGCGTCGGCCGGGCCGGCGCACATCGCGACGACCTCGCCGCCGGGGCTCTTGCGCTTGTCGAGCCGGACGAGGGACTGCAGCAGCTCGGGGGCGTCGGCGACGCAGAACCGCTCCGGCCACGCGATGCTGGGTGGCCGGCCCTTGCGCAGGTCGTTGCAGCGCTTGTGGGCCAGGCGCACGACACCACGGCCGCGGTCGCCCTTGGCGGCCGGCGCGACCTGGTCGGCCACCGGCTGGTTCGGGTCGTTGGCCTTGGCCTGCCGCGGCACCTCGTCGTCGCAGAGCCAGCACCGCCAGCCCGCCTCGTCCCCGAGCGCAGTGAGGTCGGCCATGAATCCGCAGCGTAGGGCGCCGTCGCCCGGTCCCGAGCACCGACGCCGACGCGACGCGGCCACCCGGGTCGGTCAGCGGCCCCCGCCCCGAGCGTCGCGCTGAGCGTCGGCTGAACCTCCCAGCCCCGGTGGCCGAAGACCGGGCATGCCCTCCCCGACGACCCTTGACCACAGCAGCGGCGACCTCACCCTGCACACCGGCCGGGAGGGGGTCGCGAGCAGGGTCGGCCACGACCTGACGCTGCGGGTCGGCCGATGGAACGCCGAGGTGACGACCGGCAGCGACGGGCGCGCCACGGCGGTGCGGGTCGTGGCGGACCTCTCCTCGCTGGAGGTCGTGCGCGGCGACGGTGGGCTCAAGCCGCTGTCGGACAAGGACCGCCGCACGATCCTCGCCAACGCCCTCGAGAGCCTCCAGGCCGCGCAGCACCCCCAGCTCGTCTTCGAGGCCGACGGGCTGTCGGTCGGCGAGGGCCGCACGAGGGTCGCCGGGACGGCAGCGCTGGCCGGCCGGACGGAACCGCAGTCGGTGGACGTCGTCGTCGCCGCGGGTGGCACCAGCGTCACCGTCACCGGCGAGGTCGTGCAGTCGGCCTTCGGGATCAAGCCCTACACCGGGATGCTCGGTGCGCTGAAGGTGCGAGACGCCGTCGAGGTCCGTGCGTCGCTGACCCTCGGGTAGTCCGTCACTAGGGTGGGCGGGTGCCGCTGATCTCATTGGGTGACCGCGTCCCCGTTGTCGACCCCACCGCCTGGATCGCCCCCACCGCCACCCTCGTCGGCAGCGTGACGGTCGGTGCGCAGTCCAGCGTCTGGTACTCCACCGTCATCCGCGGTGACGGTGACCGCATCACCATCGGTGCGCGCACCAACGTCCAGGACGGCTGCGTCCTGCACACCGACCCGAGCCTGCACCTGCAGGTCGGCGACGACGTGTCGATCGGGCACCGGGCGGTCGTGCACGGGTGCGTCATCGAGGACGGCTGCCTCATCGGGATGGGCGCGGTCGTGATGAACCGCGCGGTCATCGGCGCCGGTTCGCTCGTCGGCGCGGGCGCGGTCGTCACCGAGGGAACCGTCATCCCGCCGCGCTCGCTCGTCGCGGGGGTCCCGGGCAAGGTGCGCCGGGAGCTGTCCGACGACGAGGTCACGATGCTGCGCGCCAACGCCGAGGTCTACCTGCAGCACACCGCGCTGCACGCCGCGCAGCACTAGTCAGAGTGGGACGCCTGGCGCGCGTGCGCGCCCTCCGCGCCCTGGCGGGATGACGCCCCGCCCGACCGCCCGGAGACGGACCTCCCTCAGTTGGTAGAACGCGTTACAGTTCCCGGCCATCGAGCCTGGAGGTCCCTCGTGCCCGCACCCGCCGACCGTGACGCCGTCGCCGCGTTCCAGTTGCAGGGCCAGGACGTGCCCTGGCTGCTGACCCACTGGGCCGCGATCCAGCCGGACAAGCCACTTCTGGTCTGGGAGCCGCGCGAGGGAGAGGGCCGCACCTGGACCTACGGCGAGTTCCTCGTCGACGTCAAGCGGCTCGCGGCTGGTCTCTCGGCCCGTGGCATCGGGGTCGGGGACACCGTGGCTATCCACTCCGACAACTGCCCGGAGATGGTCCTCGCCTGGTACGCCTGCGCCTGGGTCGGCGCCATCGGCGTCACCACCAACACCCGCTCGGTGGCGGCCGAGGTCGGCTTCTTCCTCGACAAGGCGAGGTGCGTCGCGGCGATCACCCAACCGGCGTACGCCGACCTCGTGCGCGAGGCCGGTCCGTCCCTGCGGTGGATCGTCACGACCGACTCCCTCGAGGAGCTCTACGGCGAGGAGGCCGACGCGCCCGTGCGCGAGGCCGACCCCATGCTGCCCGCCGGGATCCTGTTCACCAGCGGGACGACGTCGAAGCCGAAGGCGGTCGTGCACACGCACGGCAACGCGATCTGGGCCGGCCGGATCGGGCCGCGCAACATCGACCTCAACCGTGACGACACCTACCTGATCTACCTGCCGTTCTTCCACGTCAACGCGCAGTCCTGGACAATGTGGTCGGTGCTCGGTGTCGGCGCGACTGCGGTCCTGACCCCGAAGTGGTCGACGTCGGGGTTCTGGCCGGTCGTCCAGAAGCACGCGATCACGCACATCTCGCTCATGCCCTTCGTCTTCGCGGCGTTCCAGCTGCCCGAGACGCCGAAGGAGCACACGATCCGGGTCGGCGTCTTCGGCATGGTCATGCCCGAGCTCGACGCCTGGCTGGGCCTGAAGGTCTACGCCGCCTACGGCATGACCGAGACCGTGACGCACGCGATCACGGGTCGCCCGCAGGAGGGCTGGCCCCGGCTGTCGATGGGCCACCCCACGCCGGGCTACGAGCTGCTCGTCGTGGACAAGGAGTCCGGCGAGCTCGTCGCCCCCGGCGAGACCGGCGAGCTGTGGGTGCGCGGCACCCGCGGGATCCAGCTGTTCCTCGAGTACTTCGACAACCCCGAGGCCAACGCGTCGTCGTTCACCGACGACGGCTGGTTCACGACCGGCGACATGGTGAAGGTCGTCGAGGGCGGCAACGTCGTCTACACCGACCGCGACTCCGACGTCCTCAAGGTCGGCGGCGAGAACGTCAGCGCCCGCGAGGTCGAGGACGCCTGCCGCACCGCGCCCGGCATCGCCGAGATCGCCGTCGTCGGCAAGGCCCACGAGTGGCTGTCGATGGTGCCGGTCGCCTTCGTCATCAAGGCACCCGGTGCGGAGCCCGACGACGGGGTGTTCGAGAGGACCGTCATCGCGGCCTGCGCCGCTGTCCTGGCCGACTTCAAGGTGCCCCGCGCGGTCTACGTCGTCGAGGAGCTGCCTCGCGCCACCCTCGACAAGGTCGCCAAGAACGTCCTGCGCGAGATCGCCGACGCCAAGCCCGCGGTCTGACCGCTAGGCCTGCGCCGCGGACGGCACCGCGTCGGCCGCTGCAGACCGGGGCGCCGGCACGCACGCCGAGTCGAGCAGCGTGCGCACCTGATCGACGAACACCACGAAGTCGAACGGCTTGGTGAGCACGGTCGCGACCAGGTCGCGGCCGACGGCACCCTCCAGCTCGCCGAGCGGCTTGCCTGAGACGACCATGCGCGGGACTCCGGCGGTCGCGGGATGGGCCGCCAGCCGGGCCGCGACCTCCCAGCCGTCCATGCCCGGCATCATCACGTCGAGCACGACGAGGTCGGGTCGCACGGTCGCTGCGAGCGCCAGCGCCGTGGGCCCGTCGGCCGCCTGCACGACCTGGTGCCCCTCGAGGGTGAGCACGACTGCGAGCAGCTCGCGCACTGACTCCTCGTCGTCGACGACGAGGACGGTCCGCCGGCCGGACAGCGAGGTGAGGGTGCGCGCGGCGCACGCAGCAAGGTGGGTCATATCGGGTTCGTCGGCCGCACGGCCGAGCTCGATGTCCCCCTTACGGGTGACGAGGTGGCGGCTAGGCCTTCTCCAGGCCCTTCGCGGACACGGCGAGCACGTCGCGGGCGAGGTCGTCCCAGATCGCGCGCGGCAGGTCGTGGCCCATGCCGGCGTAGCCGACGAAGCGCGCGTTGCGGATCGTGCGCGCGAGCGCGAGGCCCCCGCTCGGCCCGACGAGCGGGTCGTGCAGGCCGTGCACGACGAGGGTCGGGATCGTGAGCAGCCGCAGCTTGGCGGAGCGGTCCGGCTGGGTGAGGCAGGCGGCGAGCTGGCGGAGGTAGCCGGCGGGCTGGTATCCGCGGTCGAGGCTGCGCCCGGCGAGGTCGCGCAGGTAGTCCTCGTCGCGCGGGAAGCCCTTGCTGCCGATGAGCCGGTAGGTGTCGAGCACCCGCTGCACGGCCTCCTCGCGGTCCTTCACCGGGCGCCGACGCAACAGCTGCGGCAGCACCTGCGCGCGCGGCCTACCGACGAGCCGACCGCCCGTCGAGGTCATGATCAGGGTGAGCGAGCGGACCCGCTCGGGAGCGAGCAGCGCCAGCGCCTGCGCGATGTAGCCGCCCATCGACGCACCCACGACGTCAGCGGTCTCCAGGCCGATGGCATCCATCAGCCCGAGGGCGTCCTGTGCCATGTCCTCGATGGAGTACGGCGCCTTCGCCCGCCGCGCGAGGACCTTGAGGGGGTCCGGGGCCGTGACCCCGTCGAGGTGCGTCGACAGGCCGCAGTCGCGGTTGTCGAAGCGCACGACGTAGCGTCCTGCCGCGACGAGGTCGGCGACCAGCGCGTCGGGCCAGGCGATCATCTGCGTCCCGAGGCCCATCACCAGCAGCACCGCCGGGTCGGCCGGGTCGCCGTAGGCCTCGTAGGCGATCTCGAGCGCGCCGATGCGGGCGGTGCGGACGTCGTCGGGCAGGGTCCGCTCTGGCTCCAGCGCTGTCATGCCACCAGTGTGCCTCGCGGTGCCGTGCACCGTCGGGCGGTGGGTCAGACTGCGCACGTGACGGGTGACGTGCGCTGGCCGGCGGTGGTCGTCGTCGGGGAGGCCCTGGTCGACGTCGTGGTCGCCGTCGACGGGACGCAGACCGAGCACCCCGGCGGCAGCCCGGCCAACGTCGCGGTCGGCCTCGGCCGGCTCGGTCACCCGGTGCGGCTGCTCACCGCGCTCGGCGACGACGACGCCGGCGCGCTGGTCCGCGCGCACCTCGAGGCCTCCGGCGTCGAGGTCGTCGCGGCCCCACTGACGCGGACGTCCACCGCCGTCGCGACCCTCGACGCGGCGGGCGTCGCGGCGTACTCCTTCGACCTGCTCTGGTCCCTTCCCGACGACCTCGACCCGGGCCCGGCGGACTGGCTGCACGTGGGCTCGGTCGCCGCGACGCTGGAGCCAGGGGCCACGGTCGTACGCCGGATCGCGGCCGGCTGGCGTGGTCCGGTCAGCTACGACGTCAACTGCCGGCCGGCGCTGATGCCTGCGGCGGAGCAGACCCGAGAGCTGGTCGAGCAACTGGTGCCGCACTGCGACCTGGTGAAGCTGTCCGACGAGGACGCCGCCTGGCTGGCGCCGGGGGTCGAGCTGCACGAGCTGGCCTCGCACTGGCAACGGCTCGGGGCGCGCCGGGTGGTCGTGACAGAGGGCGCCCGCGGGGCGACCTGCTGGGGGGAGTCCGGTGAGGGCGCCACCACCGTGCGACCCGACGGCGACGCGGTCGCGGTCGTCGACACCGTCGGTGCGGGCGACTCCTTCATGAGCGGCTTGGTGTCGTCGCTCGCACGACACGACCACGTGCAGCACGCGATGGCGCTCGCCGCGAAGGTCGCGGCCGTCACCGTCGGCCGCGCCGGCGCCGACCCGCCCTGGGCCCGCGAGCTCAGCTGACGCGGTCGGGGTCGGTCGCCGCCCATGCCTCGAGAGCGCATCGGCGCTCACGCTCGCGCAGCGCGGACAGCGCCCCCTGCGCCGCCACCGCGTGCACCGCGTCGTCGAGCCACGCGAGACGTTCCTGTGGGGTGAGCGCCGCGAGGGCGAGGCGCTGTGCGGTCACAGCGCCTTCGAAGGTGGCGGCCTCCCAGCCGTCCGCAGTCGCGGAGGTCATGCGCGCGTGTCCGGCAGGGCCTCGAGGGCTTCGATGTCGAGGAGGTCCTGGGGGCGCCCGGCCGCGCGCTTCATGACGAGGAGGTCCTGACGGGACGCGAGCTTGACGGGCACGCCTCCCATCGTCGCTTCGACGGCAGCGTCGTGCAACGCCTCGAAGGGCACGGGGTAGATGGCGAACACGTCGACCCGGCGGGTCACGGACGCGGGGTCGAAGAACGTGAAGACCATGAGGTTGCGGTTGTCGACCCAGTCGGTGCGGATGGCGGGGTCTGCGAAGTCCACCGGGTCGACCGGGAGCAAGGGACGCAGGCCCACACCGGTGAGCGCCCGCACGGCCTCGCGCGCGTTGTCCACTGCGAGGTCCACGACGAGGTCCAGGTCGACCGTGAGGCGCACATGGCCGTGATGGACGACGGCGGTCCCGCCCACCACGACGAAGCGCACGCCGGCTGCGTGCAGCGCGGCGTAGACGTCGTCGTAGAGGCCCACGGGTCAACGGTAGGCCCGTCCTCCTACTCTTCGAGGCGTGTTCACCCCCGACGCGGTCGACGCGGCGATCCTGCAGGCGCTCGTCGCCGACCCGCGGCTGACGGTGAGCGAGCTGGCCGAGCGGGCGGGCGTCGTGCGCAACACCGCGCAGTCGCGGCTCGAGCGGCTGCACCGCGAGGGCGTCCTCGGCGGCAACGACCGCGGGGTGGACCTGCGCGAGCTCGGCTGGTCGGTCGCCGCGATCGTCGCGATCTCGCTGCGCCACGCCGAGATGGAGCAGGCCTGCGCGGCGCTCGCCGAGATCCCGGCGGTGCTGCTCGTCGAAGAGGTCGCCGGCTCGACCGGGGACCTGCTGGTCCGGGTCGCGGCCCGCTCCACCGACGACCTTCAGCAGGTCGTCCACCAGATCCTGTCGAGCCCGGGCGTGGTGTCCACGACGACCCAGGTCGTGCTGAAGACCCGCATCCCCTACCGCGTGGCGCCGTTGCTGGCGGAGGGTCACCCGGTGAGCAAGCAGCCCAACGTCTGAGCGTGACGCCGGTCACGTCATGAGCAGAATGCTCAAATGGCGCCGTCGCGTTTGACCACAACGGGCACTCACCCGCACCCTGGCCGCTCCACCTGCGATCCAGGAGCGACACCGTGACGGCCCTCGACGACCGCCCCACCGGCGACGGCACCGCCCGCCACCGCTACACCCCCGCCGACCGCTACGTCCCCGGCGCCCGCCCCGTGCTGCTCACCGGTGTGCAGTCGATCGCGCGCCTGCTCGTCGAGCAGCACGTCCGCGACACCCGCGCGGGTCGGCGTACGGCGTCCCTGGTCTCGGGCTACCCCGGATCCCCGCTCGGTGGCCTCGACAAGCTGCTGCACTCGCTTCCCGAGCTCAAGCGCGACCACGGCGTGCACCTCGTGCCGGGCCTCAACGAGGAGCTCGGCGCGACCGCGGTGTGGGGCAGCCAGCAGGTCCCGGGCACGCAGAGCGTCGACGGGGTCGTCGGGGTCTGGTACGGCAAGGGCCCGGGTGTCGACCGCTCCGGCGACGCCTTCCGCCACGGCAACACCTACGGCGCCAACCCCACCGGCGGCGTGCTCGTCATGGCCGGCGACGACCCCGGCGCGAAGTCGAGCACCGTGCCGTGCACCAGCGAGCGGACCCTCGCGTCGTTCGGCATGCCGGTGTTGACCCCCCGCAACGGCGAGGAGCTCATCACCTTCGGCCTGCACGGCGTCGCCCTCAGCCGGCTGTCCGGCTGCTGGGTCGGCGTGAAGGTGCTCGCCGACGTGGCCGACGGCCTGTGGACCGTCGACCGCGACTTCCAGGCCGTCGACATCACCGTGCCCGAGGTCGAGTGGAACGGCCGGCCCTGGACCTACAGCCAGCTGCTCATGAAGGACCCGCGCGACTCCGTCGTCGCCGAGGCCGCGCTGGTCGGCCCGCGCTGGGCGGCGGTCGAGGCCTTCGGTGCCGCCAACGCCCTCGACGAGATCACCCACGACACCCCGGGCGCGTGGCTCGGTATCGCCTCGACCGGCACCGCCTACGACGCGACGATGCAGGCGCTGCAGGACCTCGGCATCACCGACCCGGCCGCGGTCGGCATCCGGGTGCTGCGCGTCGGCATGCCCTACCCGCTCGGCGCGGCCCTCGTCCGTCGCTTCGCGACCGGCCTCGAGACGCTGCTCGTGGTGGAGGAGAAGACGTCGTTCCTCGAGTCCCAGCTCAAGGACGTGCTGTACGGCGTGACCGGTGCGCCGGCGATCCACGGCAAGCGCGGCCCCGACGGCCGACTGCTCGTGCCCGCCGACGGCCAGGTCTCGGCCGACCGTCTCGACGGCCCGCTGCGCTCGCTGCTCGGTGACCGCGTGCAGCTCGCCCCCCGCCGGTCCGGTCCCCGCACCCAGCTGTCGCTGTCGCCGGTGAAGCGCACCCCCTACTTCTGCTCCGGCTGCCCGCACAACCGCTCCACCCCGGTGCCCGAGGGCTCGCTGGCCGGCGGTGGCATCGGCTGCCACACGATGGTGACGCTGACCGAGCGCCCCGACCAGTCGGTCCTCGGCCTGACCCAGATGGGCGGTGAGGGCGCGCAGTGGATCGGGCAGTCGCCCTTCACCGACGTCGACCACGTCTTCCAGAACGTCGGGGACGGCACCTTCGCCCACAGCGCCCAGCTGTCGGTGCAGTTCTGCGTCGCCGCGGGCGTCAACATCACCTACAAGCTGCTCTACAACGCCGTCGTCGCGATGACCGGTGCGCAGAACGCCGAGGGCGGCCTGACCGTCCCGAAGCTCACCGAGAAGCTCATGGCCGAGGGCGTCGCGCAGATCGTGGTCGTGAGCGACGAGCCCAAGAAGCACAAGCGCTCGCGGCTCGCGCCCGGCGTCACGGTGCGCCACCGCGACGACATGGACGAGGTGCAGAAGGAGCTGCGCGAGGTGAAGGGCGTGACCGTCCTCATCTACGACCAGCAGTGCGCCAACGAGGCCCGCCGGCTGCGCAAGCGCGGCAAGCAGGAGATCCGCACGACCCGCGTCGTCATCGACGAGGCGGTCTGCGAGGGCTGCGGCGACTGCGGCCAGAAGAGCAACTGCCTGTCGGTGCAGCCGGTCGACACCGAGCTCGGTCGTAAGACCCGCATCGACCAGACCACCTGCAACACCGACTACTCCTGCCTGCTCGGCGACTGCCCGTCCTTCCTCACCGTGCAGGCCGCGCCCCCGAAGCCGGGAGCCAAGAAGGCCAAGCGCGTCGCGCCCGAGGCGCCCGCTGTCGTCGACCCGGTCCTCGCCACCTCGGCCGACGTCTTCCTCGCCGGCATCGGCGGCACCGGCATCGTCACGGTCAACCAGCTGCTCGCGACCGCCGGCCTGCGCAGCGACCTCGACACCACAGGCCTGTCGGGCCTCGACCAGGTCGGCCTGTCGCAGAAGGCCGGCCCGGTGACGTCGCACCTGCGGGTCGGCGACCGCGGCCCGGCCAACCGGGTCGGGCACGCCACCGCCGACGTGGTGCTGGCCTTCGACGCCCTCGTCATGGCCGACCCGAAGAACCTCGCGGTCTGCTCGCCGGAGTTCACCATCGCGGTCGTCTCCACCTCCGAGACCCCGACCGGCACCCAGGTCGCGGACGCGCAGGCACCCAAGACCGACGTCCCCGGTCAGGTCCGGCGCATCCGCGAGGCCGTCGTGAAGGTCGTCGAGATCGACGCCCTCGGCGCGTCGGAGGTCCTCTTCGGCTCGACCGCCCCGGCCAACCTGCTGCTCGTCGGCGCGGCCTTCCAGCTCGGCGTCCTGCCCTTCAGCGCGGCCGCGATCGAGGAGGCCATCGAGCTCAACGGCGTCGCGGTCGCCGCCAACGTCGCGGCCTTCCGCTGGGGTCGGGTCGCCGTCGCCGACGGTCCCGCCTTCGCCGACGCGACCCGGCCGGCCGGTGCCGCCCGCGCCCCCCGGACCTTCGACCTGGGCTCCTCGCCGCTCGAGGGCGAGACCCGCCGCCTGGTCGAGGTCCGCGCGCAGCTGCTGCTCGAGCACTCCGGCAAGGCCGCGGCCCGCGACTACGTCGCGGTCGTCGAGCGGGCCTTCGCGGCCGAGCGGCAGGTCACCACCGACTCGTCGTACTCCCAGGCCGTGGCTCGTGGCGTCGCGCACCTCGCGGCCTACAAGGACGAGTACGAGGTGGCCCGGCTGCTGACCCGCCCGGAGCTGCTGGAGCAGGTCCAGGTGCAGGTGCCCGGGGCGACCAAGGTGACCTACAACCTGCACCCGCCGGCGCTGCGCTCGATGGGCATGGACCGCAAGCTCAAGCTCGGCGCGTGGTCCCGACCGGCGCTGCGACTCACGGCCAAGGCCAAGGTCCTGCGTGGCACCCCGTTCGACCCCTTCGGTCGCGCCCACGTCCGCAAGGTCGAGCGCGAGCTGCTTGCGTCGCACACCGAGCTCGTGGAGCGGCTCACCCGCGACCTGAGCTCCGAGTCCTACGCGACCGCCGTCGCGGCGGCCGGGGCGTCGGAGCTCGTGCGCGGCTACGAGGACGTCAAGCTGGCCGGGGTCGAGCGCTACCGCGCGGCACTGGTCGACCTGGGCCTCCAGCCGGGCGCGTGACGCTGCGGATCGGGGTCCTGTCCTCGATCGCCCACAGCACGCCCCCGCGCGGCTACGGCCCGTGGGAGCAGGTCGCCTCCACCCTCGCCGAGGGGCTGGTCGCGCTCGGGCACGACGTGACGCTGTTCGCCACCGCCGACTCGGTGACGTCGGCGCGGCTGATCTCGGTCGCCCCGCGCGGCTACGAGGAGGACCCGTTTGTCGACGCCAAGGTCCACGAGGGCCTGCACATCGCGGCGGCCTTCGAGCGGGCCGGCGAGCTCGACGTCCTGTCCAACCAGTTCGACTTCCTGCCGCTCACCTTCAGTCGGCTCGTCGACCTCCCGGTCGTGACGACCGTGCACGGGTTCTCGTCCGAGCGGATCGTGCCCGTCTACCAGGCCTACAACGACATCGCGCACTACGTCTCCATCAGCGACTCCGACCGCCACCCGTCGCTGACCTACGCCGCCACGATCCACCACGGCATCGAGCTCGACCGGTTCACGCCCGTGACCGGGCCGGGTGAGCACCTGCTCTTCCTCGGCCGCATCCACCCGCACAAGGGTCCGCACCTCGCGATCGAGGTGGCGCGGCGGGCGGGGGTCCCGCTGGTGCTGGCCGGGATCGTGCAGGACGAGGTCTACTTCCGCGACGTGGTCGAGCCGCTGCTCGGCGACGACGCCGTCTACGTCGGACCGGTGGGTCCGGACGAGCGCGACCGGCTGCTCGGTGGGGCGCTCGCCCTGCTGCACCTCATCAGCTTCGCCGAGCCCTTCGGGCTGTCGGTCGTCGAGTCGCTCGCCACCGGCACCCCCGTCATCGCCTTCCCGCTCGGCTCGATGCCGGAGCTCCTTCGTGACGGGGTGACCGGCTTCCTCGTCGACGACGTGGACGCTGCCGTCGACGCGGTCGGTCGGGTCGGGGCCCTCTCGCGACGGGCCTGCCGGGAGGAGGCCGAGACGCGCTTCTCCGCGGACCGGATGGTCGCGGACTACTCCGCGCTGCTCACCGACGTCGTGAGCCGCTCGAGCAGGGCAGGCAGGTCGACGAAGGCGAAGCGGACCGAGGCGTCGGAGGCGCCGTAGGGAAGCAGCAGGTCGTCGCCGTGCACGATGGCGCCGCAGGTGTAGACGACGTTCGGGACGTAGCCCTCGCGTTCCTCCTCGTCGGGCAGCAGCAGCGGCTCGGGCAGGATCCCGACGACGCGGCTCGGGTCGTCGAGGTCGAGCAGCAGCGCGCCGAGGGTGTACTCCCGCATGGGACCCACCCCGTGGGTGAGGACCAGCCAGCCGGCGGACGTCTCGATCGGCGACCCGCAGTTGCCGGTCTGGACCAGCTCCCAGACCCCACTCGGTCCGTGCAGGACCTCGGGCGCGTCCCAGACCCGTCCGTCGGCAGAGCTTGCCAGGCAGATGCTCTCGCGGTCGCTGCGGGTCAGCGCGAGGTGACGCCCACCGACCAGCCGGGGGAAGAGCGCGACCCCCTTGTCCGTGGCGGACGGCCCGGCGAGCGGTGACATCCGGAAGGTGAGGAAGTCCGTCGTCTCGAGCAGCTGCGGCGCGATGCGGACCCCGTCGTACGCCGTGCAGGTCCCTCGGTAGTCGACAACCCCGTCGGCGTCGGTGAAGCGGACCATCCGCACGTCCTCGATGCCCGATCGCTCGGCCGGGGTGTGCGGCCAGAGGACCCGGCTGGTCAGCGGGCAGTCGGGGTCGAAGCGCACCTCGTAGCTGGCGCTGGCGCTGGTGCGGGCGATCTCGGCGGTGTGGACAGCGCCCCGTCGGGTCACGCGCTGGCCGTGGAGGGAGTCCAGCGCCGCGAAGAGCTCGGGCTCGTCGAACTGCTCGTCGAGCAGGTCCAGCAGGAAGCGGGTGCTCTCGTCGTCGGCACCTGCCCGCTCGAGCTCTGCGGTGAGGACGCTGAGGTGGTGGGTCGTCGGACCGGCGGTGCCGGTCTCGGCGAGCCGACCGGGGTCGTCGATGACCAGTGCACGGCCCGGCCCGACGACGCCGGTGCGCAGCTCGACGCACGACAGGTGCCCCTCGCCGACGGCCCGGAGGGTCAGCAGCAGCCGCAGGGCGCCGTCGGGCAGCCCCGACTGATCGGGGTGCGCCACGGTGGAGGGGTTGAGCAGCGCGGCCCCGGAGAGGGAGGCCTCGGCCGTGAAGACCGCGCCGAGCATGGTGCGTCGGGCGTCGGTCAGCGAGGGCTCGTCCGGGACGCGGTGGGCTACCGCGGCGTAGTGCCTGCGCAGCACGGCGGGCAGGTCGCGGTGGCGGTGGGCCGACCGGTCGCGGATCCGCTGCAGGGTGGCCTCGATGGCGTCCTCGGACAGCGCGAGGGTGCGGCGGATCACCGCCGTCGCGCGCGACTCGCCCTGCTCGACGTGCTCGAGCCCCGGGACGAACAGCCGGGCGACGACCCGACTGGGGTCGGGCAGCAGCACGGTGTCTGTGCGCGTGATGAACGGCGTCATGGCAGCAGCGCGCGGGCCTGCTGCAGGGTCGACACCGCGGCGAGGGTCGACTCGGCGCCCTGGTTGTCGTTGCGGCCGTGCCGCTCGAGCCCGTCGCAGCCGCCGCCGCTGACCGGGTCCAGGAGCGGGGTCCGGGCGTCGTTGTCGCCGAGGAACCACCCGGCGCAGACGGCGATGCCCTGGGCCCACCGCTGCGTGCCGGTGAGGTCGTAGGCGCGGGCGCAGGCATCGGCGAGCGCGGCCACCTCGATCGGCTGCTGGTCGAAGGCCGCCACGTCTGCGTCCTGCGGTCCGCGGCCGCCGACCGGCACCACCGACAGGACGCCGTCGCGCAGCTGCACGTCGAGCAGCCATCCCAGCAGGGCAAGGCCCTCGGTGAGCAGGGCCGGCTCGTCGAGCGCGACGCCGGCGGCGATGAGCACCTCGGGGACCGCGGCGTTGGCGTAGGTCAGCCGCGGCTCGGGCCAGGGCCAGCCGGTGTCGACGCCGGTGTCGCGGACGGTGCGGGCCGCGTCGGCGAGCAGGTCGCGGGCAGGCTCGTGGTCGGGGTGCAGCGCGAGCACGGCAGCGGCCCCGAGCCCGGCGAAGGCGGTGGCGCGTGACCACGGCGAGCGCCAGGCCGCACCTCGGGTGAAGGCCGCGAGCGCGCCCTGGTCGGCGCAGACCGCACCGAGACCCCACAGCGCGCGGCCCCAGCAGTCCTCCACGCTCGGCGCGTCGGTCCACCGCAGCTCGGCATCACGACGGTTGCGGAAGCGCCCGTCCTCGGCCTGTGCGGCGAGGACGAAGGCGAGCAGCTCGCCGCGGAGCACGGCGAGGTCGGGGGCGTCCTCACGGGCCAGGACGACCAACCCGCGCGCGACGTCGTCGACGCAGTAGCCGTGCTCACGCCGGGGGACCGTCCCGAGGGCGTGCTCGTAGATGCCGCCGGCGTCGGTGAGTCGTCGCAGGTGGGTGAAGGACGGAGCCGGGTACGACGCGACCGCGCGCGTGGCGGTCATCCGGTACCGGCCAGTGCGTGGGCCTCGAGGAGCCGGTCGGCCACCGCGAGGTAGCGGCTGGCGACCGAGCGCCACATCAGGTCGGGGGCCCGCTCGCGGGCGCGCCGCCCGAGCTCGTCGGCCAGACCGGGCTCGGTGAGGACCCGCCGCAGAGCGGTCCGGAGGACGGTCGCGTCGCCCTGCGGCACGACCAGTCCCGGCCCGCCGGTGAGCAGCTCCACAGCGTGCGGGAAGGCGGTCGACACGACAGGTCGACCGGCGGCCACCGCCTCGGTGAGGACGCCGGAGGTGACCTGGTCACGCGAGTCGTAGGGAAGCAGGACCACGTCGGAGGACGCGACGACCGCGGCCAGCTCCTGCACGCCGAGGTAGCTGTCGTCGAGCTCGACGAGGTCGCCCACCCCGAGCTCGTCGATCCGTCTGCGCAGGCTGTTGCGGTAGTCCTCCCCGTCGTGCTCCGCGACCTTGGGGTGGGTCCTGCCGAGGACGAGGTAGCGGGGAGAGAGGTCGCGCAGGCCGGCGACCGCTTCGATGGCGTGCTCGATCCCCTTGCCGGGGCCGAGCAACCCCCACGTGAGCAGCAGCGGTCGGTCGTCACGGCGGGCGACGGCCCTCACCCCGCGGTGGTCCACGGCGCCGTGCGGGACGACGACGACCCGGGTCGGGTCCGCGCCGTAGCACCGCACGAGCCGCTCGCGTGCGGTCTGCGTCATCGTCACGGCGACCTGGGAGGCCTCGAGCAGCCGCAGCAGGATGCCGCGCTGTCGAGCGGTCGGCTCCTCCAGCACGGTGTGGAAGACGACCACCACCGGCACCCGCAGTGCCTCGATCAGTGGCACGACGTCGCTGCCGTCCGGCCCGCCGAAAATGCCGTACTCGTGCTGGACCACGACGACGTCGTGGGCGTCGAGGAGCTCGCGCACCCGCCGTGCGCTCGTGACGGAGCCGCGCACCAGGTGGCCGACGACCTCGGGCTGCGGGCTCGTCGTCGGTGCGTCGACGACCCTGACCACGGTGCTGATCGCCTGCTCGGCGAGGGCGCCGTGCAGGGCGGCGGTGAAGGTGGCGATGCCGCACTGCGTCGGCGGGTACGTGCCGAGCTGGACGGTGCGGACGTGGGAGGGCACACGGGCTCCTGGTGCGTCGCGTTCCAGGTCCGTTGCCTGCGGCCGGAGGTCGCGACGGGGTCGAGCCCTTGTCGGTCAGTCTCCCACGGCTTGGCAAGCCCCCGGGCCTGCCTGCGTCAGCGCAAGAGGTGGTCGTGCGCCTCGCAGACCGGCGTGCGCTGGGGGTGGTCCCCCTCGGCGGTGCGCAGATCGGCGTCGGGGTAGGCGCACAGCAGCGGGCAGTCCACGGTGCGCTGCAGCGCGTTCCACAGCTCCTCGAGCTCCAGGGCTCCCTGCACGTTGCCCTCGCGCCACAGCACGGCGACCATCTCGCCGTAGGCCCTGACCTGTCCGTGCGGGAACGCGCGGACGGCAGCGCCCACGACCGACTCGAAGAGCACCGGGTCGGGGACGCCGTCGACGACGAAGCGGTCGAGGGCGGTCTGGGCGTCGAACAGCTCAGCAGCGTCCTCGAGCGACCACAGCTGGAGCCGGCTCCGTAGCGCCTGGCGTCTCGCCGGCGTCGCGAAGACCACGGTCCGTTGGCCGCGCTCGCGTCCGGTGAGGACCCACTGCTCGAGGCGGTCGAGCAGCTCCTCGTCGTCGGAGTAGAGGTGCAGCACGTGCTGGGGAGGGCTCACCACGAGGGGACGGGCGGTCCGGCGGCGCAGCCGGGCCAGAGCGTCGGAGGACCAGTCGCCGAGGCCGCGCACGAGTTGGAGCCTAGGTCGGCTCGCCCTGCTCCGCCAGACCACAACGGGCTATTCCGGGACCACCCTCATGGTGTGGCCCCGCGCGGGTGAGAGCGTGCACCAGGACCCGCCCGCCTGACCGAGGAGCCACCGTGAGCAACGCCGTCGTGCGCTACGACACCGCCGACCGCATCGCGACCTTGACCCTGTCGCACCCTGGCCGCAAGGGGGCCTTCACCCTCGAGATGATCGACCAGTGGGCGGACCACCTCGTCGCCGCCGCCGCGGACCCCGAGGTGCGGGTCGTGGTGGTGACCGGCGAGGACGACGCCTTCTGCTCGGGCATCGACCTGTCGGTGCTGCAGGGCATCGAGGACACACCGCTTGCCCGCAAGCGGATGCTCACGCACGGCGTGCACAAGGTCGCCCGCGCGGTGCTCGACCTCGACAAGCCGCTGGTCTGCTCACTCAACGGCGTCGCGGTCGGTGCCGGCCTGGACATGGCGCTGATGTGCGACCTGCGCTTCATGGCCCGCTCCGCGAAGGTCTCGGAGGGCTACATCAAGGTCGGGCTCGTCCCGGGAGACGGCGGAGCCTGGCTGCTGCCCCGGCTGGTGGGCCCGTCGAAGGCCCTGGAGCTGCTGCTCACCGGCGACATGGTCGGGGCCGAGGAGGCGCTGCGAATCGGCATGGTCAACCGGGTCTACGACGACGCGGAGCTCGCCGAGCGGACCCGAGAGTTCGCGCTGCAGCTCGCGGGCATGTCGCCGATCGCGGTGTCGTTCATCAAGCGCACGGTTCAGCAGTCGGCGTCGATCGACCTGCGCACCTCGCTCGACCTCATCAGCAGCCACATGGCGGTCGTGCAGTCCACGGACGACTACCGCGAGGCACAAGCCGCCTTCGCCGAGAAGCGGCCGGGCGACTTCCAGGGACGCTGAGCAGCGGGGGTCAGCTGACCTCGGCACGGTCGCGGCCGCGGCTCTTGGCGAGGTAGAGCTTCTCGTCGGCAAGCCGGCGCACCTGCTCGGGCTGCCGGCCGGCCACCGGTGCCGTGCCGATCGACACGGTCGTGCGGACCCGTCGGGCCGCCTCGAGCAGCCGCGCCACGACGTGGTCGGTCTCGGCGCGGCTGCCGCTGGTGACCAGCGCGGCGAACTCGTCGCCCCCCACGCGGTAGAGCCGGTCGGTGCCCCGCAGCACGTCCTGCATCTCGCTCGCGAGCGCCTGCAACAGCCGGTCCCCGGCGAGGTGGCCGTAGCTGTCGTTGACGACCTTGAACTCGTCGACGTCGATGAAGACCAGCGTGTCGTGGCGGCCGCCGCCGGTCGCTCGGGCGCGGAGGTCGGAGGAGAACACCGCGCTGTTGCCGAGGCCTGTCAGGTCGTCGACCTCGGCGCGGTGCGACAGCTCGGCCACCAGCTCGGCCACACCCAGCGACGCGGCGGTCTGGGTCGCGAGCATCTCCAGAGCCTCCACCACGAACGGGGTGTGCGGCACCGCCTCGTCGCTCACCAGGACCAGCACCCCGACGAGCTCGCCGACGCGCACCATGGGGTGGGCGGAGATGGCACGCACTCCCGTGGCCCGCAGGAAGGCGTAGGTCGCGGGGACCTCCTCCCCTCCCGGGAAGTACGACGACAACCCGCTGCTCACCGACCAGCGGATCACCTCGAGCTCCGCTGCGCCCCAGGTGAGGATGCTGTCGCGCAGCGGGCCGTGGGCGACGATGGGGTCGTCACGACCGTCGAGGTAGGCGATCCCAGCTGCCGGCATCCCCGAGATCTCGGCGGCCGTCGTGAGGGCGAGGTCGGTGATCTGCGTGGGCGTGAGGGCCTGGGTCATCGAGAGGCTGGTCTGGGCGAGCCGCTGGGCGATGGAGGCGCGTGGCAGGCCGCCGAGCACGGCGATCCGCTCGTTCAGCGCGGCGGCGGCTTCCACCACGACGGCGAGGTGCTGCGGGCCGAGGGCGGTGCGCGACTCGACGTTGACGGCTCCCATTCGTCGGTCACCGAACACGACCGGGACCGCGATCTCCGAGCGCAACCCCGGGATCGCGGCGATGAACGAGGGGTCCGTGGTGACGTCGGGCAGGAAGACCGGCTCTCCGGTGTCGACCACCCGGCCGATGACCCCCGTGCCCGCGGGGAAGCCGTCGATGACCTGGAAGTAGCCCCGGGCTGCCTGGCAGCGCAGCCGCTGACCCGCGAGCAGGTAGACGCTGGGCAGTTCGAAGCCCTGCTCGAGCAGGTCGTCGGCCAGGCCGTGGCAGGCGGCAGCGACGCTCGTCGCCGCACGGCAGCGCGGCCAGCTCGCAGCCTCCACAGAGCAGTCCTCGTCCCGTGACGCAGCGCGCTGCACCACCCCTCGTGACCAGATGGCGTGGTCCGGAGTGGCTAGCCTGGTGCCTCGTGGAGGCAGACGACGTGACGGACATCGGGGCGGTCCTGCCCGCCGAGTTCCTCGCGATGACCCGGCGGGCCCGGGACCGCGACGTCGAGCGGGTGATCCGCCGGCTCGGCACCGAGGCCGTCCTGGACCGGGTCTTCGCGGGCTTCGCCGAGCAGCTGGTCGCGTCCCGGGCCCCCGCGCGGCGGACCGTCGTGCAGTGGGAGGTCCGTGACGAGGGCCGTGCCCACCTGCGCGCGCTCGTCGTCGACGGCGGCCGGTGCGTGGTGGAGGAGGGCGAGCACGCCGATGCCGACGTGCGGCTGACCGCCGAGCTGGTGGGCTTCGTCCGTCTGCTCGAGGGCTCGGCCAGCGCTCCCCTGATGCTGCTGCGGCGCAAGCTCGGCCTCAGGGGCAACAAGGCGCTGGCGCTGGCGCTCGACGGGATGTTCGCCCGCCCGTCCTGATCCGCGGACCGTCAGGCCTGCAGGCCGACCTCCTCGACGTCGAGCTGCGCCTGCACCCGGCGCAGGACCTCGTCGTCGATGTCGCGCTCGTCGTACAGCCGCAGCAGCTCGGCGCGCTCGACGGCGACGAGGCGCTGCCGCAGCTCGGCCGTGGTGACGCGCTCCTCGATCGCGCGGGCGTCCGACGGGCGGGCGCCGTCGTCGTACTCGTCCTCACCCGGACAGCCGCCGAGCACCGCGTGGGCGTGGCGCACCCGGTCCTCGAGATGGCTGCGCAGCTCGTCGACGACGGTGACCGGGAGGCGCTCCTCGGCGACGACCCGCTCGAGCTCGGCGAGTGCGCTGCGGGCGATGTGGTGGTCGGCCACCGCGACCTCGCGGTCGGTGCGTTCGGCGCTGCCGTCGTCGTCGAGGTCGAGCCGGCGGACCAGCCAGGGCAGCGTGGTGCCCTGCACGACGAGGGTCGTGAGGATGACGACGAAGGTCGTGAAGAGGATGAGGTCGCGGCCGGGCATGTCGGCCGGCAGTGCGAAGGCAGCGGCCAGCGAGACGACGCCTCTCATGCCGGCCCAGCCGATGAGGGCGGGGTAGCGCCAGGGCGGTGAGGGGTCGCTCTCGCGGATGCGGCGGGAGAGCCGACGGGGGAGGTACGTCGCAGGGAAGACCCAGGCGAAGCGCGCCACGACCACGGTCGCCGTGACCGCGCCGGCGGTCAGCAGGGTCTCGGTCAGCGGCCGGTCGGCGAGGCCCTCGAGCACCGCGGGCAGCTGCAGTCCGATGAGGGCGAAGACGAAGCCCTCGAGCAGGAACGTCACCATCGCCCACAGGGCCTGGCCCTGCAGGCGGGTGCTCGACGACAGCAGCACGGGGGCGCGGCGGCCGAGGTAGAGGCCGGCGACGACGACAGCCAGGACACCCGAGGCGTGGACGTGCTCGGCGGGCAGGAACGCCGCGAAGGGGGTGAGCAGCGACATCGCGTTCTCGAGCAGCGGGTCGTCGAGGCGGCGGCGCACCCAGGCGATCGCGACGGCGAGGGCGTAGCCGATGGCCGCACCCCCGACGGCGGCGACGAGGAAGTCGCTCGCGACACCCGACCAGGTCGTCGTGCCTGCGAGGGCCGCCGCGACGGCGATCCGGTAGACGACGAGCGCCGTCGCGTCGTTGAGCAGGCTCTCGCCCTCGAGGATGGTGAGGACCCTGCGGGGCAGGGCCATCCGGCGGGCGACTGCCGTCGCGGCGACCGCGTCGGGCGGGGCGACGATCGCGCCGAGGGCGAGGGCGGCGGCCAACGGCAGGTCGGGTGCGACGAGGTGCGCGACCAGGCCGACGCAGCCGGCGGTGAAGAGCACCAGCCCCACGGACAGCAGGCCGATGGGGCGCAGGTTGGCACGGAAGTCGGCGTAGGCGGTCGACAGCGCGGCGGAGTAGAGCAGCGGCGGCAGGACCAGCACCAGGACGGTGTCGGGGTCGAGCTCGATGCGGGGGACGCCCGGCACCGCGCTCGCGGCCAGGCCGGCGAGCACCAGGGCGAAGGGCGCCGGCACGCCGAGGCGGCGGGCCACGCCGGAGACCGCCGCGACGGCCGCCAGCAGCAGAATCAGCAGCTCGAGGGACACGCCACCACCCAACACCGCGCAGCGGCGTACTGCTCCCGACGGGTGAACGCGACTGGGCCGAGCAGGGGAATCCGACACGACGCCGAATCACACGGGTACCGCCCCTGCAACGCACCGGAGCACCCCCCCATGCGCCGTCTTGTCCGCACTGCCCTCGTCGCCGGCACCACCGGCGCGGTCGCCCTCTCCGCCGCTTGGGCGGGGGTCGTCCTCGCGCCCGTCCCCACGCCGCCGCTGCCGGGAGCCCCGGCGCCCGTGACGGCTCCGGCGCCGCCCGGCGTCGCCACCCTCGACGCGCTGCGGACCCGGTCGGCGGCCGCAGTGCTCGCCCCCGGCCAGCTGCTCGTGGGGGCCGCGAAGACCACCCTGCTCCCCGACCCGGAGGCCATGAAGGCCAAGGGCTTCCCCGACGCGCGGTGGGAGCGCGACGCCGAGAAGTGCACCCCGCTGGCACCGGAGTACATCCAGCGGCTGCTGTCGGACACGCAGAACGAGGTAGACCACCTGGCTGCGGCCGGCTCCGCCTGGCCGGAGAACCCGAGCTGCCTCTACATGGGCGGCTTCGGCCTCGGCCCGATGAACCCGATCTCGTCCTTCGACGAGACGCTAGGCCTCTGGGTCCGCAGCATCGCGTTCAGCGACGGGGCGAAGACAGCGGTCGTCACCGTCATCGACGGCGAGGGCTGGCTCTGGGACTACGGCAACAAGTGCACGGACTGCGGGGCCAAACAGCTCTCCGAGCGGCTCGCGGCCGACCTGGAGCTCGCCGGCACCGGCGTCACGCCCGAGTCGTTCGTCCTGCACGCGACCCACGCCCACTCCTCGATGGACTTCATCGGCGGCTGGGGCTTCGTGCCCGACTGGTACATGACGCAGGTCAGCGAGCGGATTCTCGCGACCGCCAAGCAGGCCGTTCTCGCCATGGAGCCCGCGGTGATCGAGGTGGGTGAGGTGCAGGCGCGCAGCCAGAACGGCGAGCGGCGTGACACCTACCGCTCCGCCGAGGAGCAGCAGCTGTCGTGGCTGCGGGCCGTCGCGGTGTCGTCGGAGGAGCCGGCGGCGCCCGTTGCGTCCCAGCCGTCGCCGACCCGGACGAAGAAGAAGGACCCGACGCCGGAGCCGACGGTGACGGCCACGCCGCCGCCCGCGCCCCCGCGGGTCATCGCGACGCTCGGCAACTACGCCGCCCATCCGACGTCGGTCGGCACCAACGACGGTGTCGCGCACCCGGACTGGGTCGGCACCTTCAGCAAGCGGCTCGAGACGCGCTTCGGCGGCATCGGGCTGCACGTCATGAGCGGGCTGGGCAACATGTCCACCCGCGGTGGCCTGTCCATCGGTCCGCTGCTCGCCGACCTGCTGCCGCCGGTCGGTGGCGGGCGCGCTCTCGAGAGCACCACGATGTCGGTGGCCCGAGCGACGTGGCGCCAGCCGCTCACCAACGTCCCGCTGACGGCCCTCGGCGTACCCGGCCTGTTCGACCGGAAGTTCGACCCGATGCCGGCGCAGCTGCGCGTCGGCAAGGGTACCGGCGGCGACGAGACCGCACCGTGCATCTCCGCCTCCGCGATGTCGGTCGAGCTGCCGGTGACCGCGATCCGGATCGGTGACGGCCTGGCCCTGACGACCGGTCCCGGTGAGCTGTTCGCCAACGTCACCAACACCATCAAGGAGCGCAGCCCGGCCCGGCTCACGATGCCGATCGCGCAGGCCAACGACGCGCTGGGCTACATGCCGCAGAGCTTCGAGCTCAACCCGGTCGGTCAGCAGGGCCTGGGCTTCGTTGCGGGTGGCGCGCTGTTCGTCAACTACGAGGACTCCTACGCCGTCGACCGCTGCGTCGGCGACAAGGCCCTGGAAACCACGCTCGAGCTGCTCGGCGTGCGCTGACGCGGCGGCTCGGCCTGCTGCTCGCCGTCGCGTCGCTGGTGGGCGGCTCGGCCGTCGCGATCGCGAAGCCCCCGGTCGCGGCGCCGGTCGCCACGATCAAGGCCGGCTACGGCCAGGCCGACGCGACCTGGCACGTCGGGGCGGCCGCCGGGCAGTATGCCCCGGAGAACACCGGCCTGGCCGAGAACCTCGCCTCCGGTGGGGACGTCGACCCGCAGGTGCACTCGCGCATCAAGGAGGCGGGCTACGGCACGCACTCACGGCTGACCGTGCGGGCGCTCGTCGTCGAGGGCCTCGACGGCCGACGGGTCGCGCTGCTCAAGACCGACAACTACCTCGCGCAGGACCTGCTGCTGCGCCGGGTCGGGCAGCTGCTCGACGGGGGCGACAGCGGAGTGTCCTACGCCGACATCCTGCACGGCGCGACCCACAACCACTCCTCGCCGTACTACACGACCACGTCCCCCGGGGTCTTCGTCTTCCAGGACGTCGTCGACCACCGGATGCTCGAGTACCAGGCGCGCGCGGTGCGCGACGCGATCGAGGCGGCCGCGGCCGACCTGCGGCCGGCGCGGATGGCTGCGACCACGGTCCGCCACACGCTGTTCAAGGCCAACGTCGTCGGGGAGGCCGTGGCCGACGACGGCTCGCCCGCGGGCTACCCGCGCGAGTTCGGCGACACCGGGGTCGTGGTGATGCGCTTCGACGCGCTCGAGCCGAAGAATCCCGGCAAGGGGCGCGCGAAGCCGCGCGGCGGCGAGCCGATCGCGACCTGGGTGAACTTCGGGCAGCACCCGGAGAGCCTCGACGGCTACGGCCTCACGACCGCCTACTACCTCGGTCCGCTGGAGCGCTTCGTCGAGCGCGACACCGGTGCCCCACTGGTCTTCAGCCAGGGCGACGTCGGGTCGGCCGAGGGCCCCTACGACCGGGCCGACACCAACACGACGCCGACTCCCGACGGGACGGTGCGGGCCTACGCCCACGCCGGCTACGCGCAGATGGAGCGGGGCGCGCGGCTGCTCGCGGACTCCGTCGTCGAGGGCTGGGAGCAGGCCGCGACCGACGCGGCGCAGGTCCCGTGGTCGTCTGCCTTCCCGGTCGCGCTGTCGACCGCTTGGGTCCCCGGACCGCTGTCTCACCCCTACCCGTCGGTCGGCAACTGCCGGTCGGAGCCGACCGTCCAGGGCAACCCGGGCGTCGGGGTCGCTCCCGACTGCGAGCGTGCCGGCTCGCCGCCGGTCGCGTCCGCGCTGTCGATCCACGGCCTCCCCGTCCCGGCCCACTGCGCCGCGCCCGGCTACCCCGCCGTCGAGGAGAACGCCCGGCTCAAGCTGCAGGTGGTGCGCCTCGGTGAGGTGCTGCTCGCGTCCTGCGCCTGCGAGCCGCAGGTCGACCTGATCCTCAACCTCGAGACCCGCGCCAACGCGACCCACGGCGACATGCACCTGGGCTACCTGTGAGACTGCACCCGCGCCGGCGACGCGTGGCGCTGCCCGCAGACGGGTCGGGTCCTGACGGTGACGGATGCGGCGTACCAGCGGCTGCGCGCCCAGGTCCTCAACGACGCCCGTGGCTGGGACGACCCGGCCAACGTCGCCGAGGCCGAGGCGGAGCCGGCCGACCCGGCCGACATCAAGGGCAAATTCACCCACGAGGAGCTGCCGGCCGCCCTCGGCTACGCGCTGCCCGTGGGGATCGGGCATGCCGGTGACTACAACGGCTGCACCGTCTCCTACCGGGAGTACACGAGCCGCGACTCCTACCGCAAGGCGCTCACCACCTACGGCCCGCACACCGCCGACTACATGGTGACCCGCCTCGTCCGGATGGCCGGCGAGCTCAAGGGCGGACCGGCCTTCACCCTCGAACCGTACGACGTGGTGCGCGCCGAGGCCGACGAGGCACGACAGGTCGCCGTGGCCGAGTCGGTCGGCCGTGCGTCGGCCGCCGCCTACGACGCCTGGGTCGCCGGGCTGCCCGACGACGTCGGGGCGGTCGCCTCGCTGGTCGGCCCTTCCGACGTCGAGCGCTTCGCCGCCGCGACCTTCACCTGGCGCGGCGGCTCCAACGCGGTCGACAACCCGGTGGTCCGCGTCGAGCGGCAGGTAGGAGACGGCTGGGAGCCGTTCGCCGACATGACCGGCGAGGTCCAGACCCGCGTCGACTTCCCGCAGGGCGTGCAGGGCGTCGCCGACTCCTACACGGGCGCGCAGGAGTGGCGGTGGACGGCGTCGTTCGAGGCCTTCGACGCCTTCCCGGCGCGGATCGGGTCGACCCCCGCTGGTCGCTACCGCTTCGTCGTCGACGGGGCCTCCCGCGTCGGTGGCGCAGAGCGCGCCTACTCGCTCACGTCGACGCCGTTCACCGTGTCGCCCTGGAGCGGCCTCGCCCTGGGCTCGGTCGTGGTGGCGGACGGGGTCGCGTCCTTCACGGCGTCCGCGACCTACCCGCGCAGCTACGCCTCAAGCTTCCGGACCATCGCCGACGACGGGGGGACCCGCTTCTGCCGGACCTGCTCGTTCCGGCCGTGGGCCACGAGCGCCCCGGTCCTCTCGGTGACCGTCACCGTGACGGCTGCCGACGGCTCGGTGACCCGGGTGCCTGCGACCCCGTCGGCCGGCCGCTGGTCGGTGCCGCTGGCCGCCGGTTCGTCTGCGCTCGTGCGCTCGGGAGACGCCCTCGACGCTTTCGGCAACAGCAACGGAGTGCAGCTCGTCCTGGCTCGCTAGGGCCACGCGGTGTCGACCTGCTCCTGACCTTCGTCGGCATCGCCCTGCGCGTCTCGTCCGCCGCCACGACAGTCCTTGCCGCTGTCCTGTCTCGCTGCACGCCTGTTAGGCCGCTGTCTCGTCCTCGTGGTGCTCGGGTGCCTCGCCATCGCCATCGCCCTCGCCATCGCCGAGGGTGATCGGTGGGAGGTCGAGGTGGGGGTCGTCGAGGTGTTCCCAGGTGTGGTCGCGCCAGGGGTCGTCGAGCAGGTGTTGGCGGTGGTCGGGGTCGGGGTCTTCCGGGTCGGGGAGGGTCCAGGGGTCGATGAGGTGGAGCTGGCGTTCGAGGTAGGCGTCGTGGTCGTCGGGGTCGGGGTCCCAGGGTTGGGGGTCGTCGAGCTGGTCGTCCCAGCCGTCGGTGACGGCCGTCAGGGGGCGTAGGTCGGTGGCGGTGGGGACGGCGGGGTAGGTGCTGTGGCGGGTGATCTGCCGGCCGGTCGGGCTGGTCCAGGTCACGACGGGCAGGCCGTTGATCTCGGTGCGGGTCTTGGTCCAGCCGGTTTGCTTGAGGCGGTGGTGGTGGCGGCATAAGGGGCCGAGGTTGCATTGGCAGGTGGGGCCTTGCGGCCAGGCGAGGTCGTGGTCGAGGTCGCAGCGGGTCGCGGGCACGGTGCAGCCGGGGAACTCGCAGGTGATGCTGCGCCGCTGCACGTAGCGGCGTAGGGCTGCGGGTGGCCGGTAGGGCCCGGGGTCGTAGTTGCGGCTCGCGTTCGCTGCGATGTCGGGGCCGGTGTGTGGGCAGGCTGCCGCCGGCTCTGCTGCTGCGGCAGCTGTCGGGGCTGAGGTCGGTGCGGGGCGGCTGGTGCCGTGTGGTGTGGGTGGTGCGCCGGTCGGGTCCGGCTGGTCTTGTCGGTGCTGCAGCTGGGGTGGGGGTGGGTCGGTCATCGCGAGCAGGGTGTCGCGGATGTCTTGGGGGTCGCGGCTGAGCGGGATCGGCGGGTCGGGTTCGCCGACGGGTGTTCCGGTGACGGGGTGGACGCCTTGTCTGCTGACCAGGGGTGCCTGGTGGAGCTGTTCGCGGATCCAGGCTGCGTCGGCGGGGCCGGTGAGGTTGCTGGTGCCGGGTCCGTGGCCGAGTAGGTAGCCGGGGGTGTCGGCGTGGTCGAGCAGGCTGGCCAGGGGTGCGAGGACGATGATCGAGACCTTGCCGGGTTGGCACGCCGGGGTGAGTGGCAGCGCCGGGTCGGTCGTCGCGCCGGAGCCGTCCGTGCCACCCGAGCTGGCTTCGCGCACGTCACCCGGGCCGGGGTTGTGGGTGGGGCAGGGGGTGGCGCGGTCGAGGACGAGGTCGAGCAGGGTGTCGAAGCGGTGGGCGTCGTGGCTGATGTCGGGGTCGCGGAACCGGTCGTCGCCTGCGCGTTGGGCGATGGCGGCCATGAGGCGGGTGATGTCGTGGGCGGGTCCGTGGATCCACAGTCCGGCTTGGCCGTCGGACAGCGGGATGTGGCTGATCCCGCGGTTCTTCGCGGCGGTCTCGCGGCGCTTGGTCTCGGCGGTGAGGTCCAGGGCGGCGCGGGTCTGGCGGGCGGTGAGGGTGACGGGTCGGGGTCCGACCTGCGGGCCGGCGGCGAGGACGGCGTCGACGACCGCGTCGGCGTGGGCGGGGCTCAGCCCGTCGGTCTCCTTCAGCAGCGCGTCGACCTGCTCGGGGGTGAGGGTGTCGTAGATCGCGAACGACGCGGCGAGGGCCGCGACGCGGGTCGCTTCGCGCAGGAGGCGTTCGGCGCGGCGTTCGCTGATGCGCAGGCAGAACGCGAGGGTGATGTCGGTGAACGCCCCCGCGGGCCCGGACGCGGCCTGCAGCGCAAGGGTGAGCTGGAGGAGCCGGGCGTGCTCGGCGGCGTTGGTCTGGGCCCACGCTTCGAGCTCGGCCTCGATCAGGGCGGCGCTGTCCATGTCGGATTCGGGGCAGCCGGGAGCCACCGGGGTGGTCGCTCCGGTGGCTGGCATGGATTCCCTTTCCCGTCTGACGTCAGTAAAGCATAGACAACCTGACGTGGCAAAACCCGGTGCAGAGTGGCTCCCGCGGAGCTGGCGATGGACCCGACGAACCATCCCAGAGCGAGGTCAGCGGGCAGCCGTCATCGTCACCCGCCACAGGCCCTGGCAGGGACGAAGACCGCGAAGGTGTGGACAGCCGACCGCCTTGTGGACGAGTCGTAGGCTGCGCCCGTGCTCGCGACCCTCGCCGACGAACGCCGCCGCCTCGTCGCCGACCTGCGCGACCTCACCGACGAGCAGTGGCAGACCCCCAGCCTGTGCGCGGGCTGGACCGTGCACCATGTCCTGGCCCACCTGACGACCGCGTTCGCCCTGAGCCCGGCGCGGATCGCCGCACAGGTCCTCCGCAGCCGCAGCGTGCCGGCGGCCATGGACGCCCTCGCCCGCGACGTCGCCCGCCGTGACCCGCAGGACCTCCTCGACCTCCTCGAGGCCCGGGCGACCAGCACCCGGCGCCCGCCCGGGCTGCCCCTCGCCGCTCCCCTCACCGATGCCGTCGCCCACGGCACTGATATGCGCTGGGTGCTCTCACCGGACCGCGCGGACACCGCTGACCCGCAACGACTGCGTCCCGTCCTGCGCTTCCTCACCAGCCCGCTGGCGGCGGTCGCGTTCGTCCCTCGCGGGAGGCTCACCGGCCTGCGGCTCGAGGCCACCGACCTCGGCTGGACCCACGGCACGGGCGCCCCCGTGCGCGGCCCGGCCCTTGCCGTGGTGATGGCCGCCCTCGGCCGACCCGCGGCCAGGGCGCAGCTGCACGGCGACGGTGTGCCCCTGCTGCTGTCCCGGTGCTAGCCGTCCGCCCGCCGCGCGAGCCTCACCGGCTCACCCGCGCAGGTCAGCCACAGCCGCCCGGTAGCGCTCGACGGCCGCGAGCTTGACGCCCTCGTAGCCGCGCACCTGCTCGACCGACGCCGCCAGCGTGACCGCGTCGTCGTACGACTCGAGGGTCAGCGACGACGTGAGCCCAGCCACGAGGGCAGTGTGCTCCTCGACCAGCTCGCGCTCGACCCGACGGACCGACGCGCGGCCGAAGGGGTCGAGCGGTGTGCCGCGCAGGACGCGACCACGGGCCAGCAGCGCCAGCCCGGGACGCACGCGCGCCGGCAGGGCGAGCTTGCGGTCCATCCCGAGCGAGCGCAGCGCCGGCGGGTGCAGCCGGTAGCGCACCTTCGTGGCCCCCGGCACCTGCCGCTGAACGTCGGCGAGGAGCTCGGGACGCGACAGCAGCCGCGCCACCTCGTACTCGTCCTTGTAGGCCATGACGTGCGCGAGCCCACGAGCCACAGCACAGGAGTACGCCGTGGCCTCCCCCAGCACCCGCTCCGCCTGCCACGCGGCGACGACGTCGTCGAGGTAGCGGCGGGCCACC
>JAUYQP010000038.1 GCA_030697205.1 Mycobacteriales bacterium | reverse complement strand
GCGGGGGCGGGCGGGGCGGGCGGGGCGGGGGCGGGCGGGGCGGGCGGGGCGGTCACAGGCCGTACCTGCTCGCGGACCCCCGCGTGACGATCTCGGTGACTTCGAGGTAGGGGTCCACGGGGGCGCCGATGCGGGCGAGGTCGCCCTCGCGCTCGAGGTCGCGCAGGAAGTCACGCAGGTCGGAGTAGGCCACGCCCCCAAGTCTCCCAGTAGCGTGGCGGTAACGCTCGACCAGAGGGGTGTGACGTGCTCTACGGCTACGGGTTCTTGTTCGTCGTCGAGCTGTGCATGGTGGTCTACTGCGCGCTCAACGTGATCACCACGCCCGAGTCGGAGATCCGCAACCTGCCCAAGCTGCTCTGGCTGCTGCTCGTGCTGGTGTTCCCGATCGTCGGCGGCATTGCGTGGCTGGTCGCGGGCCGCCCGCAGCGGGCCGGCTCGACCCGGATGCCCTACAAGGGCAACCGCGGGGTCCCGGCGGAGTACGACCGACCCGGCCGCGCTGTCTCGCAGAACCCCGACGACGACGAGGCGTTCCTGAAGGGCCTGCGCGACCGGGCCGAGTCACAGCGGCGTCAGGCCGAGGAGCGGGCGAAGCGGATCCGCGACGACGAGAGCGGTGGCGGCGCGGGTCTCACGACCTGACCGACCACCCGACCACCCGACCACCCCTGCGCTCCAACCGGTGATCAAGGTGAGGAACACCTCGGTTCCGGGCCGGCGCAAGTGAGGTGTTGCCCGCGTTGATCACGGCGCGGGAGGGGCGGCGGGTGCGCGTCAGGCGTAGGAGTGCAGGCCGACCACGAAGATGTTGACGACGTAGTAGTCGATGATCAGGGCGACCGCCGCGGCGACCGCGATCCAGGCGGCCTTCGCGCCCTTCCACCCGGCGGTCGCGCGGGCGTGCAGGTAGCCGGCGTAGAGGACCCAGGTGATGAACGACCAGGTCTCCTTGGGGTCCCAGCCCCAGTAGCGGCCCCACGCGCCCTCGGCCCAGATCGCCCCGGCCACGATCGCGAAGGTCCAGATCGGGAACGAGAAGGCGATGACGGCGTACGCCGAGCGATCGAGGGTCGACGCGGCCGGCAGGGAGCGGCCGAGCGTGATCGGGAAGGCCAGCGTCACCGGGCGGGCCTTGCGGCTGATGAGCCCTGGCCGCGTGGCGCGCGGGTCGGCGAGCAGCAGCGCGGTCGTCTCGTCGTAGCGGTGGCGCACGAGGAAGAGCAGCGCGACGACACCGGACAGCAGGAAGGCCCCGGAGGCGATGACCGCCGCGATGACGTGGATCTTGATCCAGTAGCTGTTGAGGGCCGGCACGAGCGGCCCGGCCTCGGTGTAGAGCAGCGTGCCCGCGAGCCCGAGGTAGAGCACGACGGGCACCATGACGAAGGCCCCGACAGAGCGCTCGACGCGACGGGTCGCGAGCAGGGCCAGGAAGGCGAGTACGGCGGCGAGCGCGGTCGCGCTGGAGAACTCGTACATGTTGCCCCACGGCACCCGGTCGGCCGCGATGCCGCGGGCCACGACCGAGCCGGTGTGCACGACCGCGCCACCGGCGGTGAGCCAGACGGCGAGCGTGCCGGCGACACCGCGGGAGGGCTTGGCCAGCGAGACCGGCGGCAGGGCGGGCGGGGCAGGCGGTTCACCGGGACCGCCGACGAGGGCAGGGACGCGGGCCTTCTCGGCTGAGGCCCCCTGCTTGCGGGCCTGGCGGGACGCGCCGTCGCCGGCGAAGCCGAGCATCGCGAGGGCGTAGACCACGACCGCGATGAACAGCAGCGTGTCGCTGAGCTCAGCCACGAGGCTGTTCCTCCTGTGAGAGCGCCTGCACGAGCTCGCCGAACTCCGCGGCGAAGCGGTCCGGGTCGGTGCGGGCGAGCCCGCCGACCTCCATCACGGTAGCCGCCGGGCCGGCGTCCGCGCCTGCCGGGGCGACCCGCACCCACACACGGCGACGGCGCACGAACAGCGAGAGCATCAGCCCGAGGATCATCGTCGTACTCGCTACGAGGGCCACCCACTTGCCCGGGTCCTGGGTGACCTGCAGGGTGACCCACTCGTCGACGCCGACCAGGGTGATCGAGCCGCCGCCCGGCATGGTCCAGGTGTCGCCGACGTCGAGCTTGTGGGCGATGCCGTTGTCGACCGGGTCGAGGCGCTGCTTGTCGAGGGAGTAGACCGACTTCGGGACGCCGGCGTCGAGGCCGAGGTTGCCGCGGTAGCCGAGGACGGTCAGGGCGGGGGCCTTGTCGTCGGGGTGCACCGAGGTGACCCGGCTCGAGAGCGGGTCCTGCACGGTCGTCGGGGTGAAGATGCCCTCGAAGGCGACCTGCTCGGGGCGCGCGTCGGGCACCTTGACGGTGCAGCTGCTCACGAAGGTGACGGGGTCCTGCGGCAGGCACGGCACGGCCTGGTCGAAGGCGATCTCGCCCTGGGCATCGCGTACGACGACCCGCGGTGAGTAGCCGTGACCGATGAGGTAGACCCGTGCGCCGTCGACCGAGAGCGGGTGGTTGACGCGCAGGTCGTGGCGCTGGACGGGGCCGTCCGGGCGGTTCCAGGTGACGTCGGCGTTGAAGGTCAGCGCCTGGCCCGCGTCGTTGTAGGTGGCCCGGAACTCCTCGAGCGACACCGCGAAGGGCACCAGGTCCTCGGCGTCGAAGCGGCTGCCCGGGGTGATGTCGTCGAAGGCGAAGACGGTGTTGGCGAAGCCGTTGCCCTCGGTGACGAGGACGGTCCCGCGGAAGCCGCCGAGCGAGCCCATCGCGATGCCGACGAGCAGGGCGACGAGCGAGACGTGGAAGAGCAGGTTGCCGGTCTCGCGCAGGTAGCCCTTCTCCGCCGACAGGGCGTCGCCGCGCCGCACGACCCGCCAGCCGCGGAGCTGGCGGCGGGCCAGGGCGAGGGCGTCCTCGGGGGTGGCTGTGACGGTGACGGTCGCGTGGGCGGGCAGCCGGCCGAAGCGGGCCGGGGCTGCGGGGGGCTTGCGGACCAGGGCGCGCGCGTGCAGCCGGATCCGCGGGACGAGGCAGCCGACGAGGCTCACGAACAGCAGCAGGTAGATCGAGGCGAACCACGCCGAGGAGAAGACGTCGAACATCTGCAGCCGGTCGAGCAGGGGGCCGAGCGTCGGGTGGGTGACGAGGTAGTCGTCGACCCGCAGCGGGTTGATGCTGCGCTGCGGCAGGAAGCTGCCGGGCACCGCGGCGACGGCGAGCAGGAACAGCAGCAGTAGCGCGGTGCGCATGCTGGTGAGCAGCCGCCACCCGCGCCGCGCGGAGACGAGCAGCGACTGCTGGGCCTGTGCGGCCGGCGGCGGCGCGGGCTGCGTCGTGAGCCGGGTGGCCGCGGAGTCGGCAGCGGACTCGGCTGAGTCGACGGCGCCGTCGGGCGCGGTGGTCGTCATGTCAGACCAGGGTCTCGCTGCTGTTGACCAGGCGCTGCAGGTCGCGGACCAGCTCGGCCCAGACACCGCTGACGAGCAGCAGTCCGACGACCACGAGCATGGCGCCGCCGACGCGCTGGACGACGGCGTAGTGCTGCTTCACCCACCCGAAGGCGCCGAGCGCGCGGCGGAAGGCCAGGCCGGTGAGGACGAAGGGGATGCCGAGGCCGAGGCAGTAGGCGGCGGTGAGGATCGCGCCACGGTTGGCGCTGCCCTGGGTGAAGGCCAGCGTCTGGACGGCCGCGAGGGTCGGGCCGAGGCACGGGGTCCAGCCGACGCCGAAGAGCACGCCGAGCACCGGGGCGCCGAGCAGCCCCGCGTCGGGCAGCGTGGGGTGGAAGCGCAGCTCGCGCTGCATCCCGGGCAGCAGGCCCATGAAGGCCAGCCCCATCACGATGGTCAGCACGCCGAGGACCCGGTCGATGACGTCGCGGTTGGCGGCCAGCTGCGCGCCCAGGCCGCCGAAGACCAGGCCGGTGCTGACGAAGACCGCGCTGAAGCCGAGGACGAACAGCACGCTGCCGGCGAGGATCCGGCCGCGGGTCCGGGCGCTCGGGCCGGTGCGCGTCGGGGCGGGCGGAGCCTCGACGGCGACCGCACCGGACGCCGAGGGGACGGGCGTTGTCGGCGTACTCCTCGCTTCTGCTCCCAGGTCGGCGCCGGACAGGCCGGTGACGTAGGAGAGGTAGCCGGGCACGAGCGGCAGGACGCACGGCGACAGGAAGCTGATGAGGCCGGCGGCCGCGGCGACCGGCAGCGCGAGCAGCAGCGGGCCGTCGGTGACGGCGTCGACGAAGGAGTCCGCGACCCCCATCACGCCTCCTGGGCGAGGACCTGCACCGGGCCGAGCAGCTCGGTCTCGGTGACGGCCTGGATGAAGCGGCCCGCGATGCGGCCCTCGCGGTCGATGAGCAGCGTCGTCGGCGGGGTTTGCGGGACGAGGCTGCGGAAGCGGAGCAGCAGCTCGCCGCGCTGGTCGTGCAGCGACGGGTAGGTCACGCCGTTGACCTCGTCGAAGCGGGCCGCGGCGCTGCGGGTGTCCTTGATGTTGACCCCGACGAACTCCACGCCGGCGCCTTGCGTCTGGCGGGCCACGGCGACGAGGTTCTTCGACTCGGCGCGGCACGGCGCGCACCAGGACGCCCAGAAGTTGAGGACGACGACCTTGCCGCGCAGGTCGGCGAGGTCGAGCGGGTCGCCGGCCAGGGTCGTGCCTCGCAGCGTCGGCGCGACCGGGCGGTCCTCGACGCGCAGCAGACCGGTCGGGCCGCCGGGCAGCTGCGCGAGCTGGGGGGTCTTGGGGTCGGTGCCGCCACCGCCGTCGCTGCAGCCCGTCAGCGCCGTCAGCACCAACGCGGCTGCCAGCACGGCAGTCAGGGCACGGGGACGACGCACCCGACCAGTATCGGTCAGGTCCCGCGCCGGCGTCCTGCCCGAGCCCGGTGATCCTGCCCTCCCCGGTGCGCACCCCACCCGCGTCGCACCCGGGGCCCACCGGAGATCAACAGGTCATCTGCACGGGACACGCCGGCACGTCCCGTGCAGCCCCCCTGTTGATCTTGCGTCGAGGGCGGGGCGGGGCGGGGCGGGCCAGGTGGGCCAGGCGGGGCGGACGGGGTCAGGCGCCGAAGCCGGGGCGGCGGCTCGCGAGGCCGGCCGGCTCGGTGTAGGTGACCGCCACGAGCCGCTGGTCGTCCCACGTCAGCGAGGTGAGCGAGGCCAGGCCGCACTGGCGCCGGTCGGGGCGGTGCCAGAGCGTGCGGCCCTCGGCGTACCTGCGGGCGATGTAGATAGGCAGCTGGTGGCTGACGCAGACCGCCTCGTGACCGGCGACGCGGTCGCGGACGGCTTCGGCCGCCGACAGCATCCGGCGGGCGAGCTGCTCGTAAGGCTCGCCCCACGACGGGCGGAAGGGGTTGCGCAGGTGGTGCCAGTTCTGCGGCTGCTTCCAGGCGCCGTCCTCGACGGGCTTGCTGCCCTCGAAGACGTTGGTGGCCTCGAGCAGCCGGTCCTCGAGCGTCACCGTCAGGCCGAACTCCGCGGCGATCGGCGCGGCGGTCTCCTGCGCGCGCTGCAGCGGGGAGCTGACGACCTCGACGACGTCGCGGCCGCGCAGGGCGAGCGCCGCGTCGCGGGCCATCTGCTGGCCGTCCTCCGACAGTCGGAAGCCGGGCAGCCGGCCGTAGAGGATCTTGTCGGGGTTGTGGACCTCGCCGTGGCGCAGCAGGTGGACAGTGGTCCTCATACGGCGGCCGCCGCACGGGCGGCGTAGGGCAATGCCTCGGCGACGCGGGCCAGCGCCGTGTCGTCGTGGGAGGCCCCGACGAACCACGCCTCGTAGGCCGACGGCGGCAGGTAGACGCCGTGGGCGAGCATCGCGTGGAAGAAGGCGGTGTAGCGGGCCGTCTCCTGCTGCGTCGCGGTCGCGTAGTCGACCACTTCGACGTCGGTGAAGAAGATGCTGAACAGCGACCCGGCGGTGTTGACCCGGTGCGCGACCCCCGCCTCGGTGAGGGCCGCGGAGGCCAGCGAGGCCACCGTCGCGGCGGTCGCGTCGACGTGGGCGTAGACCTCGGGCGTGCAGTGCTGCAGCTGGGTGAGACCGGCGGCCACCGCGAGCGGGTTCCCCGACAGGGTCCCGGCCTGGTAGACCGGGCCGGCCGGGGCGAGGTGGGCCATCACGTCGCGGCGTCCGCCGAAGGCCGCGGCCGGCAGCCCGCCGCCCATGACCTTGCCGAAGGTGACCAGGTCGGCCGCGACGCCGTCGAGCCCGAACCACCCGGCAGCGCTGACCCGGAAGCCGGTCATCACCTCGTCGAGGACGAGCAGCGCACCGTGCTCCTCGCAGATCTGCTTGAGCCCCGCGTTGAAGCCCGGCTGCGGGGGCACGACGCCCATGTTGGCCGCGGCCGCCTCGCTGATGACACAGGCGATCTCGGAGCCGTACGACGCAAAGGCGGCGCGGACCGCGTCGAGGTCGTTGTAGGGCAGCACGATCGTGTCCGAGGCACTCGCCCCGGTGACGCCCGGGGTGTCCGGCAGTCCGAAGGTGACGACGCCCGACCCGGCTGACGCGAGCAGCGCGTCGACGTGGCCGTGGTAGCAGCCGACGAACTTCACGACCTTGCTGCGGCCGGTGAAGCCGCGCGCCAGTCGGATCGCCGACATGGTCGCCTCGGTGCCGGAGTTGACCAGCCGCACCTGCTCCACGGGGGCGACCCGCGCGACGATCTCCTCGGCGAGCAGCACCTCGCCCTGGCTCGGCGTCCCGAACGACGTCCCGTGCTGCGCCGCCGTCGCGAGCGCCTCGACCACCGCGGGGTGCGCGTGACCGAGGATCATCGGGCCCCACGAGCAGACGAGGTCGACGTAGTCCCGGCCGTCAGCGTCGGTAAGGTAGGGGCCGCGCCCGCTCACCATGAAGCGGGGGGTCCCGCCGACGGCGCGGAAGGCGCGCACCGGCGAGTTGACGCCGCCGGGGATGACGGCGCCCGCGCGGGCGAACAGCGCCTCCGACGCAGGGGCTTCGTAGGGGTAGGTCACCGTCGCATCCAACCCCAGGGAGTACGCCGCGGCGCGTCAGGGGGTCGGGCGGTGACGGGCCGTGAGGGTGGCGGCGGCTGCCTGTCCCTCGCGCCGCCGGGCGAGGGCGACGGCGCCGGCGGTGACGAGCAGCAGCGATGCGAGCCGCAGGGCACCGGTGTCGGGGCGCTGGTCGAACGCCGACATGGCGAGCTCGTCGGCCTCCTGCTGCTCGCGCTGCTCGACGAGGACCAGCTGCAGCTCCTGGTCCGACGGCGCGATCGCGAGGCCGGTGACCGGGTTGACCACGGCCGCAGCACCGGGAGCCGGCGCCGGGGCAGGAGCCGGCGCGGCCGCAGGGGCCGGGGGCGGGATCGGCGGGAGGGGCGCGAGGGCGAGCAGCACGGGCGGCTGCGGCGCGACGGCTCCTGGCGGTGGGGCGAGGACGACCGGCCGCTGGCCCTCGGGCAGCGGGTCGCAGCCGACCCGCAGCGGCAGCGGGACTCCGGTGCGCTCCCCGACCCGGGGCCGCAGCTGCAGGTCGCGGGTCGTGCCGGGCGCGGCCGAGGTGCAGGTGACCTCCAGGGTGTAGGTCAGGGCGGCGCTGCGCTTGACGTCGACGCGGGTGACGGAGTTGGCGACGACCCGCACGTCGAAGTCGCGGGCGGCGTCGGCAGGCGAGACCGCGACCGTGACGTCCTGCTCGTCCTTCAGCGTCGAGATGAGCCGGACGAGCGGGTCGGCGAGCTGGATGGCGCCACCGAGCAGGTTGGACGCGAAGCGACAGACCAGCGGTGCACCCCCGGCGACCTCACGGGTGCCGTCTCCGTTGCAGTCGACCCCACCGGGTGGGGCGAAGGTGCGGGTCCCGCGGGACAGCTCCTCGAGGCCCTTTTGCAGCGCCACCGGGTCGAACAGCGTGTTGCTGCCGTCGCCGGTGACCTCGGCGAGCGGGTCGCGCACGATGTGCAGGCCCACGTGGCGCACGCCGTCGGCGTTGAGCGCGTCGATGGTCTCGTCCTTGTCGGGCCCGGACGGGTCCTTCTGCAGCACCTCGTCGGTGGCGTGGACGACGACGCGCAACGACCCCGGGCGCCAGCTCGCGCCGAGACCCGGATCGACCGGCTGGCCCTGGGCCGGCTCCTCGATGCCGGAGCCGGTCGCCATCTGGTGCAGCGCGGTGTAGGCCGGCTCGGCGCCACCCGAGGTCGTGATCGACTCCAGCGCCCGGCGCAGCGGCTCGCCGGGTGGGCTGATGTCGAGCAGCCGCCGGTAGCGGACAGCGTCGTAGCTCTGGTAGTCGCCGAGGCCGAACTGCGCGTCGATGCGACGGCGCCCCAGGTCGCGAGCCAGCTGCGCGAAGCCTTCCGCGACGCCATCCACGACGTCGTCCATGGACGTGGAGGTGTCGAGGAGGAAGAAGACGTCGACGGGGGTCGGCTCCGGGCCGAGCGCCAGGTCGAGCGGGACCTTCTCCGACGCACCGGGCGCGAGCTGGACGGCGTCGACGGCGCTCGACAGCAGGGTCTCCGGCGACAGCGGCGGCAGCGGCGCACCGATGCCGCCGACGCCGACCGTCACCGGCGGTCGGGCGGGGAGCGTGACGGTCCGCAGGCCCGCGCGGTCCGGCTCCCACCGGTGCACCCGGCGGTCGCTGCGGAAGGCGTAGGCGCCGTCGCGGCCGCGCAGCACGTCGACGAGCGGAGACAGCGCGAACTCGTCGACCCGCAGCAGCCGGTCGTCGAGCAGGTAGTAGACCTCGGAGCCGGTCGCGCCGGCGGCGAGCGTCGTCATGACGAGGTCGGCCCGCGGTCCGGAGGACGCCAGTGACTGCGGGGTGCCGGAGACCTCCCCGAGTCCCCGCGCGGTGAAGGGCCGGCCGTCGAGCGGACCGCCGTCGCCCTGGTACAGCCCGACCGCGGCGCCCCGGGTCACGAACCCCTCGAGGAGGTGCTCGACCGCGCTGACCCGCGGTGGGCTGCCACGGAAGCTGCCGACCGCGACGGCGGAGAAGGTGCCCTCGCTGAGCCGCTCGGCACCGGTCTGCCAGGTGTCGCCGCCGTCGCTCGTGCCGTAGACGCCGGTGGCGTACTGCACCCACAGCTCGAGGGCGTCGTGCGGCGCGACGGCGAGGTCGCCGACCCGGGGCGGCTCGAGGTCGACGGTGGTCGTCGCGCCATCGCTGCGGGTCCCGATGCTCGGCGGGGTAGCCGGCCGCCAGCTCGCCCCGGCGTCACGGCTGACGTGCAGCCGACCGCCCGCGACGACGTAGGCGGTGCGCCCGTCGGACGGCGCGAGGACGAGGTCACCGGGCCGACCGAGCGGCGGGGTGAGCGGGCCGCCGGCCGCGAGCGACGTGGTGCCCGTGAGCACGAGCGTCCCGGGCTGGTCGGTCGGGGACTCCTCGTTGACGACGATGACGTCGGGCAGGTCGGCCGTGCCCAGCTCGACCGTGGCCAGGACCCGGCCGCCGGCCGCAGCGAGAGCCCTGACCCGGTCGGTGTCACGGCTCGCGGGCACCTCGGTGGTGGGGGTGGCGGGCAGCGTCAGCAGCTCGTTCCAGGTGCAACCGCGGTCGCGCGAGTCGAGCACGACGGTGCCGTTGGTGACGAGCCACCGGTCGCCGTCGACCGCGTGGGCGCTGATCGAGTCGGACCCGAGCGCGAAGTCGGGCACCTGGTAGCTCGACCAGGTGCCCGTCACGCCGGTGCGCTCACTGGTCCGCGCCGCGCACCCGTTCGCGGCCGTCACCGGTAGCGCCAGCCCGGCGAGGACGACGACAGCGGCCAGCCCCGCGGCTCTCCTCAGCACCTGCACACCCCTCCAACGCTGTCGCCAGTCCCGCCTTGGAGAGCCCGCACGCCCGGCCCAGGTTCACCCGGGATGACAGCGACGCTCTTGTCAGCGAGCGCGGATGGGGACGCGGTCCGGGGAGCGGCTCCGGGAGCGGGCGACGAGCCCTGCGGCGCCGGTCACGGCCAGCAGCGACAGGAGCCGGAGAGCAGCGGTGTCGGGGCGCTGGTCGACCGCCGACATCGCGAGGGTGTCCGCCTCGCGCTGGGCCTGCTGCTCGGCGAAGGCGAGCTCGGCCGCCTGCTCCTCCGGCGACATCCCGAGCCCGACGACCGGGTTGACCGCGCTGACCCCGGCGGGCAGCACGGCGGGCGCGGGGGCCTGCGCCGGCG